>CAJOME010000001.1 GCA_905235585.1 uncultured Lachnospiraceae bacterium
GTCTGGTCAACGGATGCGACTGCTCGGGCTTCGTATGGGCTGTCTACAACCATTTCGGATACAGTCTGCCCAGACAGTCCGGAGCTCAGGGGGCGAGCGGCAAGGCTGTGGACGGTATGGAGAATGCCCAGCCCGGCGATATCTTTTATTATGTCGGACATGTAGGCATCTATATAGGAAACGGCTATATAGTCCATGCATCCACACCCGCTACGGGCATCAAGATCACACCCGCCACATACAGATCCATTTCATCTATCAGACGGATAGTGTAAACAGTTTTATAAAGAAAAGGAGAACTATCATGAGCAAAGAAATCCCCTACAAAGTGTATCTGTCGGAAAATGAGATACCGGAGAGCTGGTACAACGTAAGAGCGGATATGAAGACAAAGCCGGCGCCCCTTATCAATCCCGGCACTCACGAGGCAATGGGCGTAAAGGATCTGGAGCCGGTATTCTGTACCGAGCTCTGTAAGCAGGAGCTCGATAATGACAGCAGATATATAGAGATCCCCGAGGAGATCTGCCATTTTTATAAGATGTACAGACCTTCACCCCTTGTCAGGGCATACTGTCTGGAGAAGAAGCTTGATACACCTGCACATATCTATTACAAATTCGAAGGCAACAACACCAGCGGATCGCACAAGCTGAACTCCGCGATAGCTCAGGCATACTATGCCAAAGAGCAGGGTCTGAAAGGAGTAACGACCGAGACCGGAGCAGGTCAGTGGGGCACGGCACTCTCCATGTCCTGTGCGTACTTCGGTCTGGACTGTAAGGTATATATGGTCAAGGTATCATATGAGCAGAAGCCTTTCAGACGTGAAGTGATGAGGACATACGGAGCATCCGTCACAGCCTCACCCTCCATGGATACCGAGGTGGGAAGAAAGATAAACGAAGAATTCCCGGGTACGGGCGGCTCACTCGGCTGCGCGATATCAGAAGCGGTAGATGTCGCCACACACAGCGAAGGTTACCGTTATGTACTCGGATCCGTACTTAATCAGGTATTGCTCCACCAGTCCATCATAGGTCTTGAGACCAAGGCAGCACTTGATAAGATAGGAGAGAAAGCGGACATTATCATAGGATGCGCAGGAGGCGGCTCCAACCTCGGAGGACTCATCGCACCCTTCATGGGAGAGAAGCTTAGGGGAGAGGCCGATTACAGGATAATAGCTGTAGAGCCCGCGAGCTGTCCGTCATTTACCAAGGGCAGGTTTACGTATGACTTCTGTGATACGGGTCATGTGACTCCGCTTGCAAAAATGTATACTCTGGGCTCGGAGTTCATGCCTTCACCCATCCATGCCGGAGGACTTCGTTTCCATGGTATGAGTACCATCCTGTCGCAGCTTTATCACGACGGATACATGGAGGCAGCAACCGCCAGACAAACCGATTGCTTCGCGGCAGCAGAGGAGTTTGCGAGAGTGGAAGGCATACTTCCCGCACCTGAGTCAAGTCATGCCATAAAGGTCGCGGTAGACGAGGCATTAAAGTGCAGGGAGAGCGGAGAGTCAAAGAATATTGTATTCGGACTCACAGGTACCGGCTATTTTGATCTGGTCGCATATCAGCAGTTTAATGACGGCAAGATGCAGGACTTTGAGCCGTCTGAAGAGGATCTGGAGTACGGCTTCAGCCATATACCGGACACCTCGGACGTGAAGTTCTGATCAGGGTTTAAAAAGTGTATAGGTTCAGATCACGCATTAGATATAGTGAATGCGACGAATCAGAGCATCTTACGCTGGTAGGTCTGCTCAATTACTTTCAGGACTGCTCTACTTTCCAGTCCGAGGATCTCGGAGTGGGTCTTGACGTACTGCATGACAAGGGGACATTCTGGGTAGTGAATTCCTGGCAGATAGATATTATGCGTCTTCCCAGGCTTTGCGAAGAGGTGGATATCTGTACGCGCCCATATGACTGCAGAGGCTTTTTCGGCAAGAGAAACTTTTACATGCTGGACACCGACGGAGAGTTCCTTGCCAAGGCAGATTCACTTTGGACATATATCTCCATGAAGGATTCCTCGCCGGTCCGTATAGAAGAGGATATCATAAAGACTTACGGAAATATGCCCAGGATCGATATGGAGTATCTTGGCAGGAAGATAGCCTTTCCCAAGAAAGATGATGAAACAAAAAAGCTTGATGAGATCACGGTAAATGAGCATCTGCTGGACGCGAACCATCATGTAAATAACGGTAAATATGTGGAGCTGGCTGCAGGATTCATACCTGAAGATCTGCATGCGGACAGGATACGGGTGGAGTACCGCAAGCAGGCCTTTTTGGGAGATACTATAGTACCGTTTATCTTTAAGGAAGAAGATGCGGTAACGGTAAAGCTTGCCGATGCTGCAGGCGAGCCGTATTCCGTAGTGGCATTCAGTATGCGTGGAGGCAGTAAATGATAGAAGCAGGCAGGACGGTTACGGCAGAGATAGACCGCATGACCCCTCAGGGCGCATATCTTACTGACGGAGAAAGAGATGTGCTGCTCCCGGCGAAGCAGATACCGGATGGCGCAAAGATCGGGGACAGGCTCAGGGTATTTATTTACAGAGACTCAAAGGATCGTATCATCTCCACTACCAATCAGCCGCTTATTGAGCTCCATGAGGTAAAGAGACTGACCGTAAAGGAAATGACGGATATAGGTGCTTTTCTTGATATAGGATTAGAGCGCGATCTGCTCCTGCCTTTTCATGAGATGACCTATCGTCCGGGTGCCGGAGAAGAAGTACTGGTCGCCATGTATACGGACAAGTCCGGCAGGCTCTGCGCTACCGAAAAGATATATGATTATCTTAAGGCAGACTCCGTATATGAAAAGGATGATGAGGTGACCGGCACTCTCTATGAGATAAGCAGGAACTTCGGAGCATTTGTCGCGGTGGATGATATCTTCTCGGGGCTTATACCCGCACGGGAGTTCGGAGGAGAGGCAAAGCCGGGAGATAAGGTCACCTGCAGGGTGACAGGAGTACAGCCTGACGGCAGGCTCAATCTGTCATTAAGAAAAAAAGCCTATCTTCAGATGAATGATGATGCAGACAGGATATTAGAGATGATAAAGAAAACCGGACGGCTTGACTTTACGGACAAGTCAGAGCCAGGGCTTATAAAGGACAGGACGGGTCTGTCAAAGGCAGCATTTAAGAGAGCGGTAGGACACCTGCTGAAGGCAGGAAGCATAATTATAAAGGAGGATGGTATATATGAAAGAGATCAGAACTGACAGGGCACCGGCGGCCATAGGTCCTTATTCACAGGCGATAGATGCCGGAGACAGGATATTTACATCCGGTATCATACCGGTAATTCCGGCGACAGGTGAGATAAACGGCAGCGATGCCCCGACACAGGCAAGGCAGGCATTTGAGAACCTCAAAGCCCTGCTCGAGGATGCAGGTACGGATATATCAAAGGTCATCAAGACAACCGTATTTATCAAGGACATGAATGACTTTGCGAAGATAAATGAAGTATATGCGGAGTTTTTCACGAAGCCCTATCCCGCAAGGAGCTGTGTGGAGGTAGCCAGACTGCCGAAGGATGTGCTCATTGAGATAGAGGCGATAGCGGAAAAGTAATAAAAGGGAGGTACGAGATCTTGGAAAAAAAATTTCATGTCATAGCGCTGGGTGAACTGCTGATAGATATGACAAATAACGGCAAGTCCGGACAGGGCAACTCATTATATGAGGCAAATCCCGGCGGAGCGCCCTGCAACGTACTCGCGATGCTGAAGAAACTCGGACATAGAGTAAGTTTCATCGGAAAGGTCGGTAATGATATCTTCGGACATGAGCTGGAGGGGGTATTAAAAGAAATCGGCATAGATACGGCGGGTCTTGTCATGGACAACGAGGTGCGGACTACGCTTGCATTTGTCAAAACCTTTGAAGACGGAGACCGTGACTTCTCTTTTTATCGCAATCCCGGAGCGGATATGATGCTCAGAAAATCAGAAATAAATGAAGAGCTGCTTACATCTGCAAGGATATTTCATTTCGGGACTCTATCAATGACACATGCCGATGCGAGAGAAGCGACGGTATATGCGGTCAGCGAGGCAAAAAAGGCGGGAGCTCTGATATCCTTTGATCCCAATCTTAGAGAGCCGTTGTGGGACAGCCTGGACGAGGCAAAAGAACAGGTGCTCACCGGTCTCGGATACTGCGACATACTTAAGATATCCGATAATGAGATACAGTGGCTCAGCGGTAAAGAGGATTTTATCGAGGGCATAGAGTGGATATACGACAGATATGAGATACCGCTAATCACCTTATCCATGGGTAAGAGCGGCAGTATGGCTTTTTACAAAAAAGACCCGTCGGCAAAGGAATATATAAAGGTGGAAGCAGAACCCTTCCTGCAGAAGGATACTATAGAGACTACGGGAGCCGGAGATACCTTTGGCGGCTGTATCCTGCATTTTGTATTGGAAAAGGGACTGAATGATCTGAGCGAGACGGATCTTAAAGAGATGCTCACCTTCGCAAACGGTGCCGCATCCATCATTACCACGAGACGCGGAGCACTCAGGGTCATGCCTGAGCCTGAAGAAATACGACAGTTGATAGCGAAATGTTACTGTTCAGACAGCTCTGCGCACTTGCTGCGCTGAGCGTGAGAAAGATTACAGAAACCAATACAAGGATTTGCCCCATTGCCGAAGGCAATTTTATTGGGCAAATCCAGTTGCTGTGAGCACCTGTAAGGTGTGAACAGTAACAGCGAAATGAGATCAGGATTTGACATAAGGCGATAAATGTGTTTATAATGCCCCGACACTAAAAACAGAGTAAAAAGGAAAGATAGCACTTGCTGTGTATGCGATACGTCACCGCAGGCAGGTGCAGAAAGAAGAAGGAGGTTACATTATGAAGATCGAAAACATCAAAGACATCGACAAATTCTTTAAGGTAGTGGATGAGTGCAAGGGCAAAGTAGAGCTTGTCACAGGCGAGGGTGACAGACTCAACCTCAAGAGCAAGCTTTCACAGTATGTCTCAATGGCAAATATTTTTTCAGACGGTGAGATCAAGGAGCTTGAGCTTGTAGCATACGAGCCCGAGGATATCGACAAACTCGTCAACTACATGATTAATCAGTGATTTAGTTCCAACGCAAAAGGCTTCCTGTGCTTGCACGGGGAAGCCTTTTTTGCGTTTGGAACCCTGTGAGATATGAGGAAGTAGCCCGATAGGGCGGATTCCGAATGTCTCACAGGATTGCGAGAGCTGCGATAGCAGCGTAGCAATCCGTAAATCACTGTAGTCAACATAGATTGCAATAAAATACAGGCGAGCGTATAATAAAATCCGATTATGGTTTTTTGGAGATTCGGGTAAGTATGAAGGGTTTTTTTAATTACGATAACAGGTTTTTCAGAGCACTGGACAAGCTCGGCAGCCTGTTCATCCTCAATATGCTTACACTCTTCTGCTCCATACCTGTCATCACCATAGGTGCGTCATTTACGGCTCTTTACTATGTGACTATGAAGATGGTAAAGGACGAAGAGACCTATGTGACTAAGGATTATTTCAGATCGTTCAGGCAGAACTTTAAGCAGGCGACCGTGATATGGCTGATCTTTCTGATCGTTGCAGCAGTACTGTTTTTGGATCACCGCATTGCCACTGCCAATATAGATACGCTGCCGGGGGCAAATATCTTTATAGTGATAGTGATGGCCTGTTCATTTTTTTACGCGATGGCATTGGCGTATGTGTTTCCGGTGTTGGCGAAGTTTTACAATACCATAAGGCAGACTATAAAGAATGCTGCACTTATGAGCATTCGCCATTTTCCGATGACGATCGCGATCCTGTTTATAGATGTCATTTTTATAGTGATCTCCGTTGCCGGTCTTATCAGAAACGGACAGAGTCTGATCGCTCCATTATACGTGTGTCTTGGCTTTGCCGTTCCGGCATATACCAATTCGTATTTGTTTAACAGGATATTTGATAACTACATACCGGTCGACGAGGGAGCGGAGACCGGTTCAGATGAGGAATATATCGCAAGGCTGCAGGATGATATTCAGACAGTAAAGGCAGGAAATGAAACAAAGGCAGGAGAAAATGAAGGTTAAGAGGGAAAGTAACGTCAACATAATAGGTATCACTCAATGGGTGGTACCTACGGCCATACTTTTCATATATGTACTTGTCACACTTTACAGCTTTTCGACAAATATGAAGAGCAATGCTCTTTATTCAGTAAGACAAAAGGTATCCGAGTACAATGATAATATAGTGGTCGGATTTGACGGCAAAGTAACCGCTTCCGTTGCGGTCGCCGATGCGGTAGCGGAAACCGTCACTCATGTTCTCGCATCCGGTACGGATCCGTCAGTTATAGCTAAGAACATTATCTCTCAGACAGCCGGTCCGGCATATGCGACCGAGGTAAAGCTTTTGGATGTAAGCGGAAAGGGCTATTCAAGTTCGGGTGTAAAGGCGGAGGCACAGGATAACGAGGCTATGAAGCGCTGTCTTTCTGAGGGACGGTATGTGACTGGTGAGCCGTTTACCAAGAGTGGCTCATGGTATATGAGTATCTATACCCCTGTTAAGGATGCTGCCGGAAAGTATACCTATGCGCTTGAGTACAGCTTTATCCTTGATGTCTTTTACGATATACCGACCAAAAGCAAATTTGACGGCAGAACCTGCTATGCACTGGTAAAGAGTGACGGGACAGTCGTCAGCACCTCGGGCAGGAATATCCTCACCAGAGGAGAGAATCTGCTGGATTCCGACAATATAAGCATACCTATGGCAAACCTCGGAAGAGCAAAGAATAACCTTGCCAATCGGAATGCCGGCTATACCGACTGTAACATAGCCGGCGAAGACAGGCTGATGGTATACGATCCCTCTTCATATGCAGGGCTTTCGGTGGCATCTGTCGTTACCCAAAGCTATATCTCTAATGAAATAAAGACTACATTCGGAGCCATGGAGAGTATCCTGGTAAGAGTCGTGGTCGCGATGATAGCCTTCTTCGTAGCTATACTTGCGATAAATCTGGCTAACAGAGCTGCAAACGCCAAACACAGTCAGACCCTTCAGGAGAAAGCAGAGACAGACCTGCTTACCGGTCTGTTGAACAAGATATCCACGGAGCAGAAGGTAACGGACTATCTTGCAGAGGCCGGGACAAGAGGGGAAACTGCGATCCTTTTCATGATAGATATAGACAATTTCAAGAAGGTCAATGATACGATGGGGCATGCATTTGGAGATGAGCTGCTGGCGGGTCTTGGAGTAGGACTGTCTACACTGTTCAGAGCTACCGATATAGTAGGTCGTATAGGCGGAGATGAGTTTATGGTGGTCATGAAGAATGTGCCCGTCGATGAGGATGCAAAAAAGAGAGAGGCCGACAAGCTGCTTAATTTCTTCAGAAGCTTTAAGGTCGGAGAATATGTGCAATACAAATGTACTGCGTCTATAGGAGGTGCTGTATTCAGCAAAGACGGGGCTGATTTTGAGGAGCTGTATAAATCTGCCGATTCTGCAGTATATGAGGCAAAGAGACACGGAAAGAACAGGGTCGCTTACTATGGCGAGGAACTGGAGGGACCTGTGATCGATCTGGTAAGGCATGAGTAAGTTAAACAAAACCCCTTCGGATCAGTCCGTATTGAGCCGTAATCGTACAGCAGGCGCGAAATATGCCCTTTGGCATATTTTGAATGGCGCTTATGTGCGCCATGCGCACATGGCATCGTTGTGATTCGACTGTGAAGTGTAACCAAAAATCACTTTATTTTTTGGTGAGTTGTTGCATTGGTTTGTTTTGAATAAGTTGTTATACTCTTATCGTTGAGTCTGCGGTGCAGATTCAACGATTTTCAAATTTATCTGAACTATACAGGAGGATTATTTATGGCCAGTCTTTCATTAAAGGACATTTGCAAGGTTTATCCCAACGGATTTGAAGCGGTTAAGCATTTCAACCTTGAGATCCAGGACAAAGAATTCATCATTTTCGTAGGACCTTCAGGATGCGGTAAGTCCACTACGCTCCGTATGATCGCCGGATTGGAGGAGATATCATCCGGAGAGCTCAAGATAGGAGACAGAGTTGTAAACGATGTAGAGCCCAAGGACAGGGATATTGCGATGGTATTCCAGAATTACGCTCTTTATCCTCATATGACAGTATATGATAACATGGCATTCGGTCTGAAGCTCAGAAAGATACCGAAGGATGAGATAGACAAAATGGTCAAAGAGGCTGCAAAGATCCTCGACCTGACGGCACTTCTCGACAGAAAGCCCAAGGCTCTCTCCGGCGGACAGAGGCAGAGAGTCGCAATGGGACGTGCTATCGTCCGTAACCCCAAGGTATTCCTTATGGACGAGCCTCTTTCGAACCTCGATGCAAAGCTCCGTGTACAGATGAGGACAGAGATCGCAAAGCTTCATCAGAAGCTCGGCACTACGATCATTTACGTTACACACGATCAGACAGAGGCTATGACGCTCGGGGATCGTATCGTAGTCATGAAAGACGGTATCGTACAGCAGGTAGATACACCGCAGAATCTCTATGAGAAGCCTACCAATCTCTTTGTAGCAGGATTCATGGGCTCGCCTCAGATGAACTTCCTTGATGCTACCGTTAAGAAGAACGGTGACGATGTCGTACTTGAGTGCGCTGGACACGCTATCCCGCTTCCTCCCTCAAAGGCTAAGAAGGTCATAGAGGGTGGATACGAAGGTAAGGCCGTCACATTCGGTATCAGACCCGAGGATGTATATGATTCCGAGATGACGGTAAATACATTCCCTTCAGGTGCTGTATTTGAAGCAAAGATCAATGTATACGAGCTTCTCGGTGCAGAGGTGTTCCTGTATTTCGATCTCGCAGAGTTCCCGATGACAGCAAGAGTTGATCCCCGTACTACAGCTCGTCCGGGCGATACAGTCAAGTTTGCCATTGATACCGAAAAGATCCATGTATTCGATAAAGAGACTACAAATACGATAACAAACTGATATACAGTTACAGACTTAAAGACGAACGGGGCTGTCGCATTAGATGATTAAGTCATCTGGGCGATAGCCCTTTTTGATGCCTAAAAACAGGTGCTTGACGAAAAGACGGGGAGATGATAATGTATCTATTAGCACTCCATTGCGACGAGTGCTAACAAAAGGAGGGGTAAAGGATGGCAGTACTTCCCATATATAATATTCTGGCATTACCGGATTGCAATATATATTTCAAGAAAGACTTTTACAGTAAGTTCGTCGGCAGAGACCCACAGGTAGATGACAGAGTAACCCTTATAGTGCAAAGGGATAATATAACAAAAGAGGATTTTGAAAGTGATTCATTCTATCCGGTCGGCTTAACGGGCATAGTTACCGAGGTCAGCAGCAACGGATACTTCATAGTCCATACAAGAGCCAGGGTTAATATCGATGAGGTCACGGTATATCACGACAAATCTATAGATATCAACATTTCAAAGCGTTTGGATGTCGATGATGGGGATAAAGATGCCCTGTCAAAAAAAATAAAAGAGCTGAAAGCCTCTTTGTCACAGTATGCCGAGAATTTCCGATGGGCGGCAGCAACAAGAGCCTATATAGCACAGTGGACGAGCCTGGCAGAGATAGCTACGGCCATGAGTCCCTGGATCATGAATTCAAACGAAGAAAGATACGCGATACTGGCAGAGGACTCTGCCGCAAAGCGCAATGAGATGCTTGAAAAGCTTATCTATGAAAATCTTGAGATGACCCGCATAGACAACGAGGCAAAGAATGCACAGGAAGCGGATTATCAAAAGATATACAGAGAGAGCGCGATAAAAAAACAGATGGAGTATCTTCAGAAGGAGCTCGATGAGATGCATCCCGAAGAGGTCTCGGATATCAGGCGCCTGGAGATACGTCTTAACGAGTCCGAGATGAATGAGACAGCGCGAAAGGAAGCGACCAAGCTCCTGAACAGGCTGAAGCAGGAGGGACAGGCATCGCAGGAAGCAGGTATGCTGCTTGATTATCTTGATTTCCTTGTGGGACTGCCTTGGAAGAAACAGAAGTTCAGGAAGATATCACTGGATGATGCGAGGAAGATACTGGACAGGGATCATTACGGTCTGGCAAAGACAAAAAAGCGTATCATAGAGCAGATCGCGGTAATGAATCTCAAAAAGCAGCAGTCAGGGTCTATCATATGCTTTGTGGGAGCCCCCGGTACCGGCAAGACATCAATAGCCGCATCCATAGCAAAGGCTCTTAAAAGGGAATATATCAGGGTATCGCTCGGCGGTGTGAGGGATGAGGCGGACATCAGAGGCCACAGGCGCACATATATCGGCTCCATGCCGGGACGGATCATGGACGGCATAAGTAAATCCGGAGTATCCAATCCGGTCATGGTACTTGACGAGATCGACAAGCTGTCAGTGAGCTACAACGGAGATCCGGCAGCAGCTCTGCTTGAGGTACTGGATCCGGAGCAAAACAATACCTTTACCGACCATTACCTGAACGTACCGTATGATCTGTCGGACGTACTCTTCATCTGTACGGCAAACAGCCTCGATACCATACCTGAGCCCCTGCTCAACCGTATGGAGGTCATACAGTTCAACGGATATACGCCGATAGAGAAGTATCATATAGCAAGGAAGCATCTGATACCCAAGGCGATGAAGGAAGTGGGTATAAAGACCAGAAACCTTGATATATCGGATGAAGCACTGGATGCGATCATATCCGACTACACAAGGGAGGCCGGTGTCAGAGGGCTTAAGAAAAGGATAGATACGCTGTGTCGTTCTGTTGCCGTTAAGATAGTCGAAGGAAACGGCAAGAGCCTGAAGGTAGGCAGGGAAAGCCTGAGAGAGCTGCTTGATATGACACCGATCCCTCATGATATAGTGGATCGGAAGACAGCACCCGGTGTAGTGACCGGTCTGGCATGGACTCAGACCGGCGGAGAGGTGCTATTCGTGGAGACCCTTCTTACCAAAGGTAAAGGAAATATCATCATCACCGGACAGCTGGGGGATGTGATGAAGGAGTCAGCGCAGATAGCACTCTCTTTGGTAAAATCCATGTATCCGACAAAGGCTGCGGTGTTTGAAAAGAGTGATCTGCATATCCATGTGCCGGACGGTGCCACACCGAAGGACGGTCCGTCTGCCGGTATCACACTGACTACGGCACTCTCATCTCTTGTAACGGAGCATTCTGTAGATCCGCATATCTGTATGACGGGCGAGGTCTCTCTTGAGGGAAAGGTGAAGCCTATAGGAGGACTGCCTGAGAAGCTCATGGCAGCACACCGGGCAGGCTGTACGAACGCATTTATTCCAAAGGATAATGAAGGAGATCTGAAGGATGTGGCAGCAGAGGTCAAAGAGGCGCTCACCATAATACCGGTCGATTCGGTAAAAGATGTATTAAAGCTTGCCGGTATCAAAGCTCCGCGGACGAGGGGAAAGGCATCCTCAGGATCAGGCAGGACGCGAAGATAAACAGATAAAACGGGCAGAGGATTTTCCCTCTGCCCGTTTCGCGATGGGACCGTGCGGGCTCGAACCGCAGACCTTCTGCACGTCAAGCAGACGCTCATCCCAGCTGAGCTACGATCCCTCAACAAAAGCAAGATATTATAATTGGCAAAGCCCGTTACTATCGCAGCCCAAAGGGCTGTGAAAAGTAACGATAGAAGTATATCACATCAGGTTTGTACTTGCAATTATGTCCCCTGTCTACGGGTCTTTTTCTGTTGACATTTAACGGTTAAATGTCTACGATAAAACTGTGTTTTTGGGCACGTAAATATTCATGACTTTCTGCGACTGCGTCTCAGAAAGTCTGCAGTCAAGCCATTTAAATGCGACTTCGTCGCGGGCTTGCCTGCAGTATGTCCAATGCTTTGGCATGAAACCCGCATAAATGCGTGTTTCTGATTGCAGGTCGCAAAAATATATACAACAGCGCATAAGAAGGACGGCGGAATTATGTTGGATTTTAAGACAGATTTCTACGAAAAGCTTTTCAAATCCCTCGATAATAATGCAGCTTTGATGCAGGTTGAGGAGGACGGTACCCATTTTCCTGTCTGGTGCTCAAAAGAGTTTTCAGTGATGATCGAGGGCAGCGAGGAGGAATTTATAGAGGCAGAGTCGGACGGCAGAATGCACACGATCCATCCCGACGACCATGAGGCAGTAGATTATCTATTTACACATCATTCGACAAAGGATAATACCAACAGTCTGACCATCCGAAAATATACGCTGAAGGGAAAGCTGCTTTGGGTCAATGTTCATTATGCTTTCGTGGAAAATGAGGGCATACTCTATGCCTACTGTAACTATACCGATGTAACCGAGATCAAGGAAAGTCAGGCACAGGCTGAAAGGATGTATGAAAGTACTGTTGCCGATCTGGAGAGCCTTTCTCGCGGTGCGCTGACATTTTTGCGGGTTGATCTGACCACCGATGTAATGGAGGATATACGCGGTTCGGATGCATTTGCATTTGACCCGACGCCCGGTGCCGACCATCTTGCGGAGTGGAACCGCTTTTTCCCGCTGGAGGCCGATCAAAAGAGATTTGAAGAGAAGTTTTCCGCACCTGCCCTTATCAAGACCTTTGAAGAGGGAACGACCTATTTGAGTGATGTTTTCTACACCCGCAGGCAGAGCGGTCGAAAGTGCTTTGTGAAGGTGACGGAAAATATCAGGAGGGAACCCAGAACAGGCGATATTGTCTCCTTTTTTACAGAGTATGATTATACCGAGGAAATGGTGGATCAGGTGATCAAAAACAAGGCACTGGTAGAACAGTACGATATGATCACCTACATCATAGACGGTGAATATGGTGTGTTGATCGGTGATGCTGAGCACATACAGAAGGGCAGTATTTTTCCAAAGACGAAAACCGGGAATTACAGCACCTATATTAATGAGCAGGTTATCCCCGTGCTTTCCGGCAGCGACGATAAAAAGACTGAAATGGCAGAAGCACTTCAGCCGACAACCGTTACGAATAAACTCAGCGAAAGCGATTATTACGAGGCAAACATTGTCTGCGAGATCGAAGGAGAAATCTATCACAAGAGGTTTATCTTTTATGTAGTAAACCGGGATGCCAAATTCTATGTTCTCTTAAAGTCGGACGTGACAGATGTTATCAGGGAGCAGCAGGAGAGAAACGAGATTCTTCGCTTTGCACTGCAGGAGGCTGAGCAGGCAAATGCCGCCAAAACGTCCTTCCTGTCGGGTATGAGCCATGAGATCCGCACGCCGATGAATGCGATCATCGGTCTGAACAGCATTGCGCTGAAGGATCCCGACCTTCCGGATTCTACCAGAGATTATCTGGAAAAGATCGGAGGAAGCGCCAGACATTTGCTGGGACTCATCAATGACATCCTGGATATGAGCCGTATCGAAAGCGGTCGAATGGTCATAAAGCATGAGGAGTTTTCCTTCCGGGAGATGCTGGAACAGATCAACACTATGATCCACGGGCAGTGCGAGGACAAGGGGCTGAGCTACGAATGCCGGGTACTCAGTCCTGTGAACGACTATTATATCGGCGATGATATGAAGCTGAAGCAGGTCATCATAAACATCCTCGGAAATGCCGTAAAGTTTACGCCGAAAAACGGAGAGGTATTCTTCACAGTGGAACGCACTGCACAGTTCAGTGGAAAATCAACCCTCCGCTTTACAATGAAGGACACCGGCATAGGTATGGAAAAAAGCTATCTGCCAAAGATTTTTGAGCCGTTCAGTCAGGAGAATGAAAATGCCGCAAATAAGTACGGCAGCACAGGTCTCGGGATGGCAATAACGAAAAATATCGTGGAGATGATGAATGGCAGAATTGAGGTTGACAGCGAAAAGGGCGTGGGATCTACTTTTACTGTGACGGTGACCTTAGGTGACAGTGATCGGAAGGATATCGGAAGCTCCGACATGGATTTGAGACTGCAGGATATGAATGCGCTGATCATTGACGACGATCATATTGCCGGTGAGCATGCAAGGCTGATTTTAGGCGAGGTTGGTATCCATGCGGATCTGTGCTTTAGCGGCGAGGAGGCATTGAAGCAGATTGAGCTTTGTCATGCAAGACAGGAGTCCTATGATCTGATCCTTGTGGATTGGAAGATGCCGGAACAGGACGGCGTGGAGGTGACGAGAAGGATTCGCCGGCGTTACAATGATGAGGCTACGATCATAATCTTGACTGCTTATAATTGGGAAAGTGTGAGTGAGGAAGCATTGGCGGCAGGGGTGGATAGCTTTATGGCAAAGCCGCTGTTTGCATCCACTGTACTTCCCAGCTTACGTCAGGTGATCTCTCGCAAGCGGGAGGCGAAACATGAGGTGCATAAGGCAGATCTTAAGGGATGCCGCATCCTTTTGGCAGAGGATGTATTTATCAACGCAGAGATCATGAAAAAAATTCTGGAGATGAGGGATATGACCGTAGACCATGCGGAAAACGGGCAGATAGTGGTCGATATGTTTAAAAACAGCGAGCTGAATTATTATGATGCGGTGCTGATGGATGTGCGGATGCCGGAAAAGAACGGGCTGGAGGCTACTGTCGAGATCCGTGCCCTGAAACGCGCGGATGCTGCAACCGTACCGATCATAGCGATGACTGCAAATGCCTTTGACGAGGATGTGGAGAGATCCCTGCAGGCCGGCATGAGCGCGCATCTGAGCAAACCGGTCGAACCCGACCGGCTGTACGAAACGCTGGAAAGTCTGATTACGATAAGGAGTTGACCGGATTTAGCACGAATTCCGGCAGTATCTGACCGATGCGCTTTCGAAATCGATTCGATATTCCTTGGGAGTCTGAGTATACTCGTGGTTACTGTTCAGACAGCTCTGCGCACTAGCTGCGCTGAGCGTGAAAAAGATTACAGAAGCCGATACAAGGATTTGCCCCTTGCCGTAGGCAATTTTCTTGGGCAAATCCGGTTGCTGTGAGCACCTGCAAGGTGTGAACAGTAACTACTCGCGACCTTTGGCATATCGACATTATACCGGGTTTGTACTTGCAATTATGTTCCCTAATGTGTATAATAGCTTTCGGTTTTAAGGTATTGGGCTGTCGCCAAGCGGTAAGGCAACGGACTCTGACTCCGTCACTTCGAAGGTTCGAATCCTTCCAGCCCAGTGAAGTGCTGGTAAACAGCAAAGGATCTCCCGACATAAATACGGGGGATTTTTGTTTTTGTACGGATTCGTTATAAGGAGGTAAATGAAGCATGAAAATAAAGGCTTTTGCGGCGATACTTATCACGGCGGCGATCACAGTTACTGCCTGCGGTGAAGTAAAAGAAGCGGAGCGTCCTGACGCTGCGGAAACAGCTGCATCCGAGACGGGTGAGACTGCGGATTCGGAAACTGCAGATGACAGCGAGCCTAAAGCAGCTGATGAAGGTAAAGACATCCCGGTACAGGAGGATGAGGTCGCTGAAAAGGATACAGCTTCGGTATATCCCGACGAAAAGTACGCTGAAGAGACAGATAAGGCTCTTTCTTCGGCAGACTACACCAGAACCCGTGCTGCGGACAAAGACAGCGGAGATATAGTCGACACCTCCGTTTACAAGAATGCAGACGGAAATATAGTAAAGGTAGTGATAGATGATTACGGCTCGGACGGACTCATAAGTACTGAGTACTATTATAAAAGTGATGATGTTGTTTATATGAAACAGAATAAGACAGACATATACGGAACCGGGGCATCCTATAACGATGTGGATCTGTCAGACCCGGAAGCTAACTACACGGAAAACCTCATCAAGCAGGCAGAAAAGGTGCTTACAGCTGCAAAGAAAGACAGCGGAAAGGTACTGCTTTACGGATATGTGGGAGATGAGCAGGGCGGAATTGTAAAAAACGCAAAAGTGAACCTGAGGAACGTGGCAGGAGATTTCAACGCGGAAGAGATTACCAATGGGGATGGATATTATACCTTTGAGCTTCCGCAGAATGAGGATACTTACTCTCTTAGATATACCTATGGCGATAATTTAGAGAGTAGTCTGAATGATGTACATATCATACCCGGTACACCCGAGTACTCTCTTGGAAAGGTGTACGTAGCTCCTGCCGGAGCCGTTATTCATGATACGGACACTTATCTGCTGAATGTTAACGTTAAAGCGCCGGTTAATCTTAAAGAAGACGAATATGCTGCTGTGATCATAGCGGAAGCACCTAATATAACGCTGAGACTTTTAAGTAAGGAAGACGGGGATGACAAAACCGGCAATACTATAGTCTTTGATCCGTCAGACAGCAAAGCAGGCTATGTGCTGTTTGTTGAAGACGGCACGAATATCGGAAAGGACGATATGTCCGGTAACCTGGGCAAGAGCAGTGCCATAGTCACGATCTTTGATAAGAACGGGATAAAAGCGGCCTATCTTGCTCCTGTGGGCAGACTCGGCACCTTATGGAGAGTGTGTGATATCGACAGCAGCGGAAACATGGCTATGTCAGGTATCCTGTATACGGATACAAAAGACTGGAAATAAACCCCGTAGCAGGATCACGTATCAGAGATACAGCAGAGAAAGCAACGGCACCGTAATGACCGACATGATGGTAGTCATGGCGGTCATTTTATTGCAATAATTACCTTCGTGAGCGTACTGCTCGGCGATCATGCCGACAAGGGTGGCTATAGGCATGCTTATGACGAGACAGCATATCTTCACGATGTAGGGATCAAACGGCAGTATACGCATTATCAGGATACATATGGCCGGGACTATGATCATGCGGAACAATGAGAAGAGGTAGATCTCCTTATCCGTAAATACGGTCTTGAGATCAAGCTGTGCCAGAGAGCCGCCGATAAGTATCATTGATAAAGGAATGCATGCATTACCCATATAGGAGCAGAAGCTCGCTGCGGTCGGAGGTATAGTCACGTTGGCAAAATACAGTATAAGAGCTATGACACTTGTCACGGTTCCGATGTTTATGACGGAACGGAGCGAAAAGTGTCCGCCCCCGGAAGAACCGCTTGTAGCTATATATATTCCGAGAGTGTATGCGATCAGATTAAAGAAAAGCATATAAAATATCAGATAGATCACATACCCGTCTCCTAAAAGAGCCTTTACCACTGGTACGCCGAAAAAACCGAGATTGGAAAAGATGAGCATCAGCTGCTTTAACTTGCGGTGTCCGACATCACCGCCTCTGAAAAAGAAATAAATATAGCTTATACCAATAAAAAGTACGTAGTAGATGACAGCGGAGAGCAGATTCTGAAGGCTGAGAGTGAGTCCTCCTGCGGGCTTATCTCCGGAGAGGGCCGAGAGCAGTAGGAAAGGATTTAAAAGCCCTACTATGAGCTTTGAGATCTGATGCTGGCCTACGTGATCAAATATACCGCGTTTGAAGACTATGTAGCCGGATACCATCATGGCAAACAGCATCAGCATTTGCTTAAGCAGAAGCAGGGAATTCATATGGGACCTCCACACTATTTAAAATAACTCAAAAGTATATTCCCAAATATCACCGGCTCATCCGCAAAAGAAAAATGTCCGGCACCCTCTATGCGGGCGAGTCCGGCATCCGGCATTTTCTGTTCCATCATTTCACCGTCGGATATGGGTGTAGCGGTATCGGCTGTTCCCCAAATGAGCAGAGTCTCCTGCTTTACACCCGGAAGCAGTTCCGTGAGATCTTCATTTATTGCCTTCACCATACACTCCCTCATCAGCGGGGAAGCGGCACGGTAGTCGGCAGAGCCGTGGGTCTCTTTATAATGCTCGACCTGTTTTTCGGACATGAAATGCTTTGCAAGCTTAAACATTTGCTGCCTTCTCTTCGCCTTCCCGGAAAGCTCGTGGCGTATGCCGGCAGCGTCGATCAGAACAATCCGTTCAGTTATAAACGGCAGATCCGGGCGGTTCATCATCTTTATGATGATGCGTCCTCCGAAGCTGTGTCCTATCAGAGTGAGCGACTGTATTTCCAGAGTCTTTATAAAGGAGATGGTAAAGTCTACAAAGCCGTCCAGATCCCAGGCCTCAGGAGGCTCCGGTGTGTCTCCGGTGAAACCCGGCATATCCAGAAGAATGACATGGTATTTATCGGAAAGAGTATCGGATACGATCCTGTATAGCGAAGCCTTTGCCATCCATCCGGGCAGCACCAGGACAGTAGGGGCATCCTTTGGACCGTATTCTTCAAAGTATGTGGAAATGCCGTTAACATCTGTTTTCATAGCGCATTAAATATATCATACGGCATTGATTTATGCTATACTAATTGAGTTATTGCGCACATAAGCTTAACGTATGACGGAGAAAAGGATGGCACTTAAGAGAAGATACGGTAAATCTGTCGGTGATATCATAAAGATCAAATCCGACTTTTTTGAAAAAAATGATGATATGTTAAAGCTCTCTGCACATCAGGCGGATGCTCTGCTCATACAGCCGAAGAGGACACAGTGCAAAATATGTCACGGACCCATAGGGGAAGCAGCCGGGCAGGAGAGCCTGTACGAGAGCCAGAGGATGCGATATTTCGAATGTCCGGTATGCGGACATGTGAATGCCGGACATGAGGACAATGAGGACTTTGCTTCGAGGGTATATATTTCGGATAACTATCTGGCAAACTACTCTGAAGACGACAGACAGAAGTATGAGACAAGGAGAGATACCATCTATATCCCCAAGGCTGAGTTTCTGCTGGAAGCTCTGGAAAAGGACGGTCTTAAGAAAAATGATATCAAGCTGTTGGATGACGGAGCCGGATCGGGATACTTTGTATCTGCGATAAGGCAGCTTGGAGTAGAGCAGGCCGACGGCATAGAGATATCCGAGCCTCAGGTGCAGTTTGCCAATACCATGAACGGAGACGACATCCTTACCCAGGTGGATGCACCGGATATAGCATCCATAATAGAGACTGCAAAGGTCAACGTGATCTCCTTTATCGGGGTATTGGAGCATATCACCAATCTCGATGATATACTTGAGGCGATAAAAAAGAATAAAAACGTAAAATACATATATTTCTCGGTCCCGATGTTTTCCATGAGCTGCGTATTTGAAGCGGCTCATCAGCAGTGCTATAATCGTCACGCCGGAGGTACGCACACGCATCTCTTTACCGACAGCTCCATCGCCTATATGGCGCGCGAGATCGGCTTTGAGGAGTACGCCACATGGAAGTTTGGCTCCGATATGATGGATCTGTATCGTATGATCTGCGTCAGCCTGGATCAGAATGGCAATACGAGACTGCGTGAGAAGTTCGGAGAGAAGTTCCTGCCGATGATAGACGAGCTACAGGAGGTAGTCGATCGCCACGAGGAAGCATCCGAGATACATATGATACTTAAGAGGCATTCATGATCTGTCTGATATTATCGATAATACTGATACTCTACGCATCGCAGATACTGCGTTATGCCGTGCATATGTTCCAGCAGAACGGATACAAGAATAAGGTTCATGCTGTCTGGGTGGTAAGGAATTACGGCAGACATTTTACAAAGTCTTTAAGTGCATCTCCGGCTAAAAAACCGCTCGTATATACACCGAGAGTCGTAAGGCTCCTTATAACCACGGTGATCTGGTTTTTGATCCTCTGTCTGCTTAACCGCTTTTTCGGAAACGAATATTCTCTTCTGGTACTGACGGTAGTGTATACCTTCCTGCTTGCACCTTTTGCACCCATTATTTCCAATATCATAAACAAACCGGTAGAGACTGGCATCGCGAACGGATTTAAGAGAAAGGCCGTGCAGGCACTTGAAGACTGTCCCGATCTGAAGGTGATAGGAGTGACAGGGTCGTATGGCAAGACATCCGTGAAGTTTTACTTAAAGGAGCTGCTTGGCGCAAGATATGAGGTGCTTGCCACGCCTGAGTCGTACAACACACCTATGGGTGTGGTTAAGACGATCAATACCATGCTACGTCCCATACATCAGATATTTATCTGTGAGATGGGAGCAAGAAATATAGGCGATATCAAAGAGCTGTGCGACCTGGTGCATCCCGATTACGGCATCATCACCTCTGTGGGAGAGCAGCATCTGGAGAGCTTTAAGACCGTGGAGAATATACAGAGTACGAAGTTTGAGCTTGCCGATGCCGTCTATGGGAAAACCGGCAGGGAGGACAGTATTTTCCTAAATTACGATAGTGGGTATATCACTGCATATAATAAATACAGTGGGGCGATGACTTATGCCGTAAAAGGAAACGGAAGCTATAGCACATCAGATGTGATCACAGGGAGACAGGGTACAGAGTTTACCGTCACGGCACCGGACGGTTCTTCACAGATCTTCTCCATGAGGCTGATAGGTGAGCATAATGTGATAAACGTAGTCGGTGCGATAGCGGTGAGTCACACGCTTGGTATCCCGCTCTCAGAGCTTGTGTTACCCGTGAGGAGACTGGCACCTGTGGAGCACAGGATGAATCTTATAGAACAGGGCAGCCTGACGATCATCGATGATGCGTACAATTCCAATCCTGCCGGGGCAAAGGCTGCGCTTGACACTCTTGCGATGTTTACGGAGGATATGAAGATAGTCATTACACCGGGTATGGTAGAGCTGGGGATCGAACAGGACAGACTGAACGGTGTATTTGGTGAGCAGATCGCAGAGACCGCTGACTGGGCGATAGTAGTAGATAACGTAAATACAGCGGCTATCACAGACGGTCTGCGCAGAGCGGGTATGCCCATGGAAAAGATTTACCTTGCATCGTCCTTCAGCGACGCGATGAAGTATGTATATAGGATACCGGGAGAAGCTCATAAGGTCGTACTTATAGAGAACGACCTGACGGATAATTATTAGTTAAAAAATATATCAAGGGGAGTAGTAATGAAAATACGTGTAGGTGTCATATTCGGCGGACGCTCGGTAGAGCATGAGGTATCGGTCATATCAGCCCTGCAGGCCATGCAGAGTCTCGACAGCAGCAGATATGAGGCGACCGCGATCTATCTTACAAAAGACAATGATCTGTATGTCGGAGAGAATGTCGGCAATATAGAAGCATATAAGGATATCCCGGGACTCATAAAGACATCACAGCGCGTAGTACCGGTAAAGGAGAACGGACACTATCTGCTCGCGGAGTATCCGCACAGGATGTTTGGCATGAAGCCCATAGAACTTGATGTCATACTCCCGGTAGTGCATGGTACAAACGTGGAGGACGGTACCCTTATGGGCTTTCTTAAGACTTGGGGGATACCCTTTGCGGGATGCGACGTGACTGCTGCAGCCGTGGGCATGGACAAATATATCATGAAGACGGTCTTTGCGGATAATGATATTCCCGTGCTCCCGTGTCGCAGATATACGACTATGGACTATAAGGAGCTGGATACGACGATCGCTGATATAGAGCGCAGGATAGGCTATCCGGTCATTGTAAAACCGGTAAACTCAGGCTCTTCTGTCGGTATATCTGTGGCGCATGATAAGGATGGACTTATCAGAGCCCTTGATACGGCATTTACATTTGCAAACGTGATACTTGCGGAGCATGCGATCATGGAGCTGCAGGAGATAAACTGCTCGGTGCTCGGAGATATGGATGAAGCACTGGCATCACTCTGTGAGGAGCCGTATCATTCAGATGAGATACTCTCTTATGAAGATAAATATATGTCGGGCGGTAAGACATCAAAGACAGGCGGAGCATCCAAAGGTATGGCATCTGTTTCCAGGCAGATACCGGCACCGATAGATGATGAGATGACGAAGAGGATACAGGAGCTTGCGGTAAGAGCTTTTCAATGCCTTGGCTGCAACGGTGTGGTAAGGTTTGATTTTATGATCGATAAGTCCAACGGGAGCCTGTATTTAAACGAGATAAACACGATACCCGGTTCGCTTTCATTCTACCTTTGGGAGCCTACGGGCATACCATACGGAAAGCTGCTGGACAGGCTGATAGAGCTGGCCGTCAAAAGAAGAAGGGACGAAGAGAAGGTGACCTTCAGCTTCGAAACAAACATACTGAATCAGTCAAGTCTGAAAGGACTTAAGGGAAGTAAAGGGAGCAAGGTATGATTAAACTGATATTAGCGCTTGTATTTGTCATAGCCTTCCTTATCGTATCGTTGATACTGATACCGATAGCCTATATCATAGGGCTCTTCAGCCGCAGCGCGAGAGATGCTTATTCTCAGGCAGTGGTGGCATGGGGATTCAGGGTAGTTGGTTTTATAGCCGGAGCAAGGGTGACGGAGAAGGGCAGAGAGAAGCTTCCCAAGGGGGAGGCCGCACTGTATGTAGCTAATCACAGATCCTATTTTGATATCATCCTGCTCGATAGCAGGATGCCGGTTCCGACAGCGATCATAGCAAAGAAAGAGCTCAAGGCGGTTCCCATGCTTAATTGGTGGATGGTACTAAAGCATTGTAAATTCCTCGACAGATCCGATATCAAGCAGAACCTTAAGATAGTGCTTGAGTGTATAGAGGAAGCAAAAAACGGACAGACTATACTGATCTTTCCTGAAGGTACGAGGTCTAAGGGCGATTCGGAGCTCGACATGCTCGAATTCAAAGAGGGCTCTATGAAGATAGCACTGAAATCAGGGATAAAGGTAGTTCCCGTGGCGATACACGGTACCAGAGATATCCTTGAAAAGCAATTCCCTTTGATCAAAGCATCCGATGTGACTATATCCTACGGCGATCCCATAGACCCTGCATCTCTCGATAAAGAACAGCAGAAGCATATGGGTGCTCTCTGCCGTGAGAAGATTCTGGAAATGTTGAAGGAAGTGTCCGGTTAAGTACCTGCCTCTGGTTCTTCCGGTCTTCTTACGTTGATGGTATAATCCAACCATGCTAATAAAGAACGCGCATATCATTGATCCTGCAAATAACACAGATGATATATCTGATATCCTTATAGAGGACGGCTGCATATCCGGATTGGGAGCTTCACTCGGATATACCGGTGATGAGATAATAGATGCCACCGGTCTTATTGCTGCACCGGGTTTGGTTGATGTTCATACGCACTTCAGAGATCCGGGACAGACTAAAAAGGAGACGCTTCATACCGGGGCTCTTGCGGCTGCTGCGGGAGGCTATACTTCTGTAGTATGTATGGCAAATACCATACCGGCAGTTGATACAGTCGATGTGCTGTCCAATATATTGAATAGAAGCTCTCAGGAGAAGATACACATATACCAAACTTCAGCCGTAACAATAGGACGCGAAGGCAAGACGCTTGTGCCCATGAAGAAGCTCACGGCTGCAGGAGCGGCAGGCTTTACCGATGACGGGACTCCTATCATGGATGCAGAGCTTGTAAGACAGGCAATGACAGAAGCAGCAGCTCTTGGCAAGGTGATCAGCTTTCATGAAGAAGACCCTGCTTTCGTATGGCAGGCAGGGGTAAACAGTGGAAGTGTATCTGAGACTATGGGCTTGCGCGGTGCAGACAGAAAGGCAGAATACAGCATGATCGAGAGGGATCTGCAGCTTGCGCTTGAGACGGGCGCCACAGTTGATATACAGCATGTTTCGGCTGCAGAGAGCGTGGATATCATCAGGAGATATAAAAAAGAAGACAGTCACGGACTGATACATGCCGAAGCCACTCCCCACCATTTCTCCCTTACGGAGCAGGCTGTGATCGAAAAAGGAAGTCTGGCTAAAGTGAATCCCCCACTGCGTACAGAGGCAGACAGGCAGGCTGTCATAGAAGGAATAAAAGACGGGACGTTAGACCTTATCGCCACGGATCACGCTCCGCACACCGCGGAAGAAAAGGCAGCACAGTTTACTGAAGCCCCGTCGGGCATGATAGGTCTTGAGACGGCACTTTCGCTCGGCATAACAAATCTTGTAAAAAAGGGACATATCTCCATAAAAAGGCTGATAGAGCTGATGAGTGTCAACCCTGCAAGACTCTACGGATTAAATGCGGGAAGTCTCAGTGTGGGGGCTCGTGCGGATATAGTCCTGTTTGATCCCGATATATCATGGACAGTTACCGAAGAAGCCATTCATTCCAAATCAAAGAATACTCCATTCATCGGCATGACTTTACAGGGTAAGGTCAGATATACAATATCTGCCGGACATATATTATAGTAAACAACAAACAAAGCCTAAGAATTATCGGAAGGAGAGAGAATGAATAATTTTATCTATCACACACCTACCAAGATCATATTCGGAAAGGATACCGTAAAAGCAGCAGGAGAAGAAGCAAAGGGCATCGGAACCGGAAGAGTCCTTATAGTATACGGATCTGAGAGGATCAGGCAGTCCGGTCTGCTGGGTGCAGTCGAAACCTCCCTGGATAAGGCGGGGATAGCCCATGAATCCTTCGGGGGAGTAAAGGCCAATCCCACACTCGCACACGCAGAAGAGGGGGTAAAGAAAGCGATAGATTTTGAGGCCAATCTTATACTTGCCGTAGGCGGAGGCTCCGTCATAGATACCGCAAAGGGCATAGCACACGGAGCGGCAAACCCGAATAAAGTGCTTTGGGATATATGGACAAAAAAAGTGCCGCTTGAAAGATCACTAAAGGTTGCTGCCATACTTACCATTCCGGCAGCGGGTTCGGAAATGAGTGATTCAGCAGTGCTCACAAACGAAGCGGAGGGTAAGAAGTTCGGGTTTAATACCGAGTTTAACCGCTGTGCTTTTGCGATCATGGATCCTTGTCTGGCAGAGAGCCTGCCGGACTGGCAGCTTAAAAACGGTATGGTCGATATCATGATGCATACGCTGGAAAGATACTTTATATCAGATATAAAGTGCGACCTGACCGACAGCGTAGCTGAGGGAGTGATACGTACAGTCAGGGACAACGGACGCCTCGCGCTGCTGGACAGATCGGACTATGACGCCATGGCAGAGATATGGTGGGCTTCATCGGTCTCTCATAATAATCTCACCGAGCTCGGACGCGGCAAGGATTTTTCGGTGCATAAGATAGGCATGGCTCTTTCGGCAAAATACGACTATACCCACGGCGCCACACTCTCCGCGGTCTGGGCGTCATGGGCAAGATATCTGTACAAGGGAGCCATAGGACGTTTTGCGAGATATGCGAGAAATGTATGGGGGATAGATACTGCGGATGACGAGCAGGCAGCAGTACTCGGGATAAATGCGACGGAGAGCTTTTTCAGAGAAATAGGCATGCCGGTATCACTGCATGAGCTGGGACTGGAGGCTCCTACAGACGAGGAGATCCATGCGCTCGCCCTGCATGCGACCCTTGATGATACGGTAAAGCTGTCAAGGATACGTCCGCTTGACGCTGAGGATATAGAAAAGATATACAGAATGGCAATGTGATGAGAGGGCAGGAGAAGATCAGCATAAAAAGAAAGGCGGATATAGCAGAGAGTGTGAAGCTTGCTGACGATATATACAGCATGACCTTTTGTACTGACCTTTGCGATAAGGCTGAGCCGGGTCAGTTCGTGATGGTCTATCCGAATAACGGAGCAAAGCTTCTCGGCAGACCCATTTGCATCGCTTCCGTAAGGAAAAATGCTGACGGCAGCAGAGGAGATCTGCTCCGTATAGTATTCCGTACAGTAGGTGACGGGACAAGGGAGATTGCGTCATACAGAGAAGGAGACAGTCTTTTCATAGAGGGACCGTTGGGACACGGATATCCTACAGAGGAAGCAATTTCCGGGAGGAAGCATATAGTCCTGCTCGGCGGAGGCCTCGGTGCTCCATCGCTCCTTTTTCTTGCCGAAAGACTTACTGCTCTTATGAATCCTAAGAAAACGGTTGCAGAAAATGCCATACCGAAGACATCCGAAGGACTTGACATCACGGCTATACTGGGATACAGGGATAGCAGTCTGAGGCAGTTCCTCGCAGATGATTTCAGACAGCTCGGCGTAAATACCGTGATAGCTACCGATGACGGATCGGAGGGACTGAAGGGCAACGTGATAGATGCACTGAAGCAGACAGTAACGGAGCCGGATCTGATATATGCCTGCGGACCCCTGCCGATGCTTTCTGCCGTGAAGAAATACGCCGCATCCTCCGGGATAAGGGCTTATATAAGTATGGAGGAGCGCATGGCGTGCGGCGTGGGAGTATGTCTCGGGTGTGTCGCAAAAACCGTAAATAAGGATCCTCACAGTCAGGTGAAGAATGCCAGGGTATGCACCGAAGGACCGGTATTTGATGCAGACGAGGTGGATATATGAGCAGCATGGATCTGAGTGTGGATTTTGCCGGACATCATTTTAAGAACCCGCTTACCGTGGCTTCGGGCACATTCGGCTCGGGCATAGAGTATTCGAGATTTGTGGATATCGGAAGACTGGGTGCCATAACGACCAAAGGTGTATCAAACGTACCGTGGGAGGGGAACCCCACACCCAGAGTGACCGAGACGCCGTCAGGTATGATGAATGCGATAGGACTGCAGAATCCCGGTATAGATGTATTTGTCGAGAGAGATTTGAAATTTCTGGAAGATTACGATGTCCCGGTGATCGTAAATGTCTGTGGGCACAGCGTGGAAGAGTATGAGGCGGTGGTCGAAAGACTTGCGGACGATGACAGGGTGGAGATGCTTGAGATAAATGTGTCATGCCCGAATGTAAAGCAGGGAGCCATACAGTTTGGTACCGATCCCGGCATGCTCACGGAAGTGACCAAAAGGTGTAAGGACAAGGCAAAAGACAAGCCGGTGATCATGAAGCTCACGCCTAATGTGACGAGCATAGCAGACATGGCTCGTGCCGCGGAGGCAGGAGGAGCGGATGGCTTATCGCTCATAAACACTCTTACTGCCATGAAGATAGACATATACCGGAGGAAATTCGTGCTTGCAAATAAGACCGGAGGTCTCTCGGGACCGGCGATCCATCCGGTAGCGGTGCGTATGGTATATGAGGCAAGCCATGCGGCAGGCATCCCCGTCATAGGCATGGGAGGAGTGGCGACTTATGAGGATGCCATAGAAATGATGATGGCAGGTGCTACAATGGTTGCCGCGGGGATGATCAACTTTGCCGAGCCCGAGGCTGTGCTGAATATCCTGTCCGGTATGGAGCAGTATATGGCAGAGACCGGCACGGAGCGTATCAGGGATATAATAGGCATTTTGTAAGGGAGGACTATGGAGGATAAATTGATGAATAAAAGCTCGCTGCAACGGCTTACGATATCCGCGATGCTGCTTGCCATATCGGTGATATTCGGGATGTTTAAGATCCCATTGTCTCAGGTATCGGAGATACGGCTTCAGTTTCTTCCGGTTGCTGTGGACGGCATGCTTTTCGGTCCATTGTACGGTGGCATAGTCGGGGCACTTTCGGACATACTCTGCTATATCGTGAGGCCGACCGGACCGTTCTTCCCCGGATTTACGATATCCGCGGCTGTACAGGGACTGATATACGGGCTGATCCTCCGCAAGTCTTCAGGTGTAGGACGGATAATCGTTGCACAGGCAGTCGACTGCATAGTAGTATCTCTTATACTCAATCCGGTATGGCTGATGTTGCTTTACGGGAATGCTTTTATTCCCCTCTTCATAGCACGGCTTCCCAAGGTGCTTATCATGTTTCCGATAAATACGATACTGCTTGCGGCAGTACTGAGACCCAGTAAGGTCTGGATCGGGGCGAGGCTCACGTGACTTACAAAGAGGCCGTAAGCTATATAAGGGCGACAGCGGCTTTCGGCTCGAAGCTGGGACTTGATAATATCCGATGTCTCTTGTCGTTTCTTGGAGACCCCCAGGATGAACTCAGGTGCATTCATATCGCAGGAACGAATGGAAAGGGCAGCGTGGCTGCCTATATCGCGTCTGTGCTTAAAGCATCGGGATACAGAGTCGGGATATACACATCTCCGGAGCTTTTCCGCTTTTCGGAAAGGATACGCATAAATGACGAGGAGATCTCAGAGGAGGATATTGCCCGGTATACGCACGAGGTAAAGAGGGCTGCGGATGAGATGGCATCACGCAGTATGGGTAATCCCACCGAATTCGAGCTTGTGATGGCCATGGCATTCTGCTATTTCAGGGATAAACAGACAGATGCGGTGATACTGGAGGTAGGGATGGGAGGACGACTGGATGCCACGAATGTCATCAGGTCTTCTCTGCTTTCCGTCATTACCAAGATAAGCTATGACCATATGCAGTATCTCGGGAATACACTGGAAGCCATCGCAGGAGAAAAAGCAGCCATAATAAAACCGTGCGGCAGAGTCATAGTGTATCCTCCCACACAGAACGTACTCACGGTATATGAAGATGAATGCGAAAAGAAAGAGGCGGCACTCTACGTGTCAGGGAGAGCCGGCCGGATCTCTGCCGAGGTGACCGGGGGTCAGCGCTTTGTATTACAGGGCAAAGAGTATACTACAGCAATGCCGGGACTCTACGAGATTGATAACGCGTCTCTTGCCATACAGGCACTGGAGCTCTTAAAAGAGGATCTTGCGAAGATCACGGACGATACGGTACATGAGGGTATAGCAAAGGCCATATGGCCCGGAAGATTTGAAGTACTGTCAAAAGAACCGCTCATAATAGCTGACGGAGCCCATAATGTGGATGGGGCAGAGGCACTGGCAGCTTGTCTCAGGGAGTATTTTGCGGATAATAAAGTCAGGCTCTGCGTAGGGATATTAAAGGATAAGCAGTACAGAGATATGCTGAAAACCCTGCTGCCTTTTGCTTCATCGGTGATCGCTTGTGAAGTGCCCAATCCGAGAAGTCTTGATGCAGCAGAGCTGAAATCGGTGATAGGAGAGATCTGTCCCGGGATGCCTATAGAAACAGCATATGATATAGAGGCGGCTGCTGCGGCAATAAAAAAACCACAGCAAAACGCTGCGGCAGATATAATATGCGGTAGCCTTTACCTCGTTGGACCGATCCGGGAAATACTCAGAGCATGATCTCCTATACCGTAATGAACATCATCTCTGCGTTTGATGTCCCGATAGATATAGGGATATGGAGTATTTCCTTAAACTTTATCTGATCCCTTGCCTCGTCTTCTTCAAGGAACAGCTGCGGCTCCATAGTAAGATCTATGCCATCCTTGGCCTCGGTAATGACATATTCCCCGTTTATACGGTTTATCAGCTCTCCGGAGGCATCAAAGATAAAGCTCCTGTCATCTTCAAACTCGTCACCGGCAAAGCCCCTTGCGATGGCTCTGAGACCCTCGTGCAGATCCACCAGCCCAAGATAATATGTAATATCCTTTCCGACGATCTTTTGAAACAGCCCGGATGTAAGAGTGTCCGGAGCGGTGGTGATATAGATCTCATCCATGCCGATAGGGACATAAACATTCTCTACAAGAAAATGAAGAGCATAAAGCGCGTGTCGCATATATACCGAATCGCTCATGCATTTTTCCGTTACTTCTCTCAGATTTTCCCAAGTGAGTGTATACATATGTTTATTTTATAACATAATATAAGGTTAATGCAAATATAATATAGTGAGCGAAATTATTTTCGCATACTATAATTATGAGTTATACTGATTGTCATGAAAAAACTGAAGGATAAGATACCGTATCTGCTTACGGCTTTATGTGCCGTCATATATGTGAGCCTTGTATTTAACAACAATCTTTGGCTGGATGAAGCATTCTCGGCCTCCATCATACGCTGCGGATTTAAGGAGATGATGATACGTACGGCAAACGATACCCTGCCGCCGTTTTACAATCTGTCTGCATGGTGCTTTACAAGGATCTTTGGCTATTCCTCCGTCACGCTTAAGCTGTTTTCCGTATTGCCGATGGTGCTGCTGATGCTTATTTCGTCGCATTTCCTTACAAAGGGCTTTTCTGTTTGCACATCAGGCGTATATATCATGCTGATCACAGCCATGCCGTATATGCTTGAGCATGGAGTGGAGATAAGGATGTACAGCTGGGCGCTTTTTTTTGCTTCAGCTTCCGCGATATTTGCGGTATGCATGATAAAAGATATGGCACATGCCGAGATATGGCTCATCATCTGCACGGTACTCGGAGCATATACCCATCAGTATACTCTTATCACCGAGGTATATGTCTGGCTGATGCTGCTCGTATATTGTATCAGGCATAAGACTGTCATCAGATGGATAAAATACGCAGTACTCTGTATAGTGCTGTATATCCCCTGCGCTGTGCTCACACTGTTTCAGATGAGCAGGGCAGTGACATATTTTTCGGCGACCGGGGCATCGCTTGGGGCTCTTTTATCAAGTCTCAGATATCCGTTTGTAACCCATTACACTGCAGTATCCGCCATGCTTCTTTTTACTGCCGCGGCTTTGTTTGCGGCATCAGTGATGATGAGGGAATATACAGCGGCATTTTATATGATCATATACGTATGTATAGCCGTAATATCCTTTTTTATTATGGCAGTTACAGGCTCCAGCTTCTTTTCTTCCAGATATCTGATGCCGGCCATAGGCATAATGTGGCTGGGAGCTGCTGTCGCTGCGGGAGAGGCTGCACGGCGTACCGGGCAATACGGTGGAGATGAAAGGAAAGCCCGTCTTATACGGTATATGATATATGGCTTCGGGGCAGCGGTCATGCTTATCCCGCTCGTTATCTGCTACACGAAGCAATACAGGGAAGAATATGTGGATGATACTGCTTTTGAGGAATTCATAGCCTCTACCGGCGAAGATGACGGATATGCAATATATGAGGACTTCCCGGAGATACAGGTCTGCCTGGAGTATTACGCGCCATGGCTTAGGGCATATGCGCCGGACAAGCTTGACGGAGTGTCCGGCAGTAAATATGTATTTATCAGCAGCAGCGCAAATACCGATGAAGCAGCTGTGCTGAAAGGATATTCCGACAACGAAAAAAATTTTGAGGTCACCTATTTAGGAAATTATGTTTTTGACCGATATTCATTTAAAGCATACACCTTGCACTAGTGCTTTTGAAAGGAGGGATCGCTATGATAGGAGCTATAGACTCAATGGCTGATCCGACTGGTACCATACGCAGTGTCGCTTCTGCGATGTCAGCGGCCAAGACCAGTAATGCCGTAGGTACGGCAATGCTGTCCAAGGCGCTGGACGCCCAGGATGAGACGGGAGCTGCCATGATAAAGATGATGGAGCGTTCCGTGAACCCTGCTGTAGGAGGCAATATAGACATATCAGGCTGATGCATGATACCAAAAAAACGGGACCCCGATTAAAGGGTCTCGTTTTTTGCGCTTCTGCATATGTTTATGATATAATGTATAGAATTTTTTATAACGACCATGAAGACATACGAAGTAATGGGGATAAAGGTAAAGGACCATTCGGTCAGAGAGGCACTGCGTCTGACGAGAGATTATTTATCGGATAATTCTCCGTCAGTGGTGTACTTTCTCACAAAGGGAACTCTTCTCGAGGCAGCGGATGCCGATGATTATCGTGCTTTTCTGGAGACTGAGGCGGATATCACCATGATAGCCACACCGGATATTTTTAAGGCCGCAGGCGTAGAGGATAAAGGCAGAGCCAGAGAAATAGACAGAAATCTGTATCTGAAGGGACTGCTGAGACTCTTGTCCAGGGAGCACCGCCGGGTTTATCTGATGTCGCAGACACCCGAGCAGATGTCGGATCTGAAGCATCTTCTGCTCACCTTTGAGAACACGCTTCAGGTAGCCGGAGCTTGTGATAATGCAGAGGCCGGAGCAGCCGAGGATGTCACGAATGATATCAACACCGTGACACCCTATGCAGTTTTTGCGGTTCTTACGGGGAAAGACGGAGCGGATTTTGTGAATGCCGCAAAGAAATTTATGAATTCAAGACTTATAGTAGTACTTCAGCCGGAGCTTTTGAATATCAGAGAGGACGGCTCTGTCAGACAGGGTCTCATGGCGAGGCTGTCCGGAAGGCTCTTTACCAGGATAGCCGGAAGGTATAAATGATACAGGTGGTGTCACAGGATGTATAAGGTATAGGGAGGAAAGGCGTTTTAGAGATGATTTTATTGGAAGATGTAGTAAAAACCTATAGTTCGGGCTCGCCTGCACTCAATGGCATCAGCCTCAACATAGAGGCCGGCGAGTTTGTGTTTATAGTAGGGGACTCCGGCAGCGGCAAGAGTACTCTGATCAAGCTGCTGCTAAGGGAGCTGAGACCCACATCAGGACGTATAATCGTCAACAATACCGATGTTACAAAGCTGAGGCACAGCAGGATACCTAAATACCGCAGGAATATCGGCTGTGTGTTTCAGGATTTCAGACTGCTCAAAGACAGAAACGTATATGAGAATGTGGCATTCGCGCAAAGAGTCATATCCGTACCGGGACGCGAGATAAAGAGGAATGTGCCGCAGGTACTCTCTACCGTGGGTCTTGCAGAGAAATACAGCTCCAGACCGAAGGAGCTGTCGGGAGGAGAGCAGCAGAGAGTGGCTGTAGCAAGGGCGATAATAAATAATCCTCCGATACTTCTGGCCGATGAGCCTACCGGTAATCTTGATCCGAAGAATTCATGGGATATCATGAAGCTTTTGGAGAAGATCAACAGAAGAGGCACAACGGTTCTTGTAGTCACCCATAACCGCGAGATAGTAAATGCGATGCAGAAACGGGTAATCACGATGAAAAAAGGTGTCATACTCGCAGACGAGGAAAAGGGAGAGTATATCGATGAGGATTAGTACACTGGGATTTACCTTAAAGCAGGGTGTAAAATCCATTTTCAGAAACAAGATATTTTCACTTGCGACGGTAGCTACCATAGGATCATGTATCTTTCTTTTCGGGCTGTTTTATTCCGTAATGGTGAATTTCCAGAATATCGTACATCAGGTTGAATCAGGTGTGGCAGTTACGGCATTCTTCGAGACGGACATTACCGATGAAAGGATACAGCAGATCGGACAGGAGATAAGCCAGCGGGCGGAGGTGTCCAAGGTAGTATATGTGTCTGCGGAGCAGGCATGGGCAGACTTTAAGGACGATTACCTCGGAGAATATGCGGATACCTTCGGAGATGACAACCCATTGGCAGATTCCGCAAACTATGAGATATATCTGAATGATGTAGCCATGCAGCAGCAGCTGGTGGATTATCTCATGACGATAGACGGGATAAGCGAGATACACAAGTCCGCGAATGTAGCCAATACGCTCGCTACGGCAAACAGTCTGGTGAGCTACGTTTCGCTTGCGATCATCTTTATACTTTTTGCCGTTTCCATCTTCCTTATCAGTAATACGGTTGCTATCGGTATTTCGGTGCGTCGTGAGGAGATAAGTATCATGAAGCTCATAGGAGCCTCTGATTTTGTGGTAAGGGCTCCGTTTATGCTGGAGGGTATGATCCTTGGCCTGGTGGGAGCAGCTATTCCGCTGGTGATCATATATTTCATATATAACAAGGCCATAGGATATGTCATGGAGGAGTTTGCGGTATTGAATTCCATTCTCGCATTTCTCCCCGTAGAGCAGATCTTCTATACATTGGTGCCTATAGCGCTGATCCTCGGAGTAGGGATCGGATTTCTCGGAAGCGGACTTACGGTGCGCCGCCATTTGAGGGTATGAGGGCCCGTTTTTTTGCGATAAGATTTTTAGCTGTTGTGCTGTGCATGTCATTGTGCACGGCACAATTTATATTGCCTGTAAGGGTATACGCAGACGAGGATGACGACGATGATTCCTCAGACAGCAGCTCCTCCGAGATAGATGAGATCAAGAGACAGATAGAGGAATCAAAGGCAGCCAAACAAAAGGCGAATGAGACAAAAACCGCGCTTGCCTCGGGTATGGCCAGTGTGCAACAGATCATAGGATCGCTTCAGGCTGAAAAGAATAATGTGGTAACCTATGTAGCGACTCTGGATGCCGCCATGGAGCAGATACAGGATGATCTTAACAGCATAGATACTGCGATATCCGAAAACAAAGTGCAGATAAAGGAAGCGGAGCAGGCTATAGAGAGCGCACAGGAGGCACTCGATGATGCCGAGGCAGTCAGACAGTCCCAATATGATTCGATAAAGGGTCAGATACGCTTCATGTACACGACTGAAAAGAATACTTTTCTCAGTCTCATATTCACATCCAAAAGTATAGCTGATATGCTGAACCGCACCCAGTATATCAGCATGATCATGGATTATGACCAAAGAAAGCTTGAGCAGTACGCAAAGACTGTAGAGGCGGCAGAAGAGGCCAAGCAGCTTCTGGAAGAGAGCAAGGCAAAGCTTGATGAGAAGGAGCAGGAGCTCGAGACAAGGCTTGATGAGCAGAAGAGCAAGGAATCGGATATGGCCACGCTTATCTCGGCAAAGGAAGCAGAGATAGGTCAGTACAATGCCGAGATAGGAAACAAAGAAGTACAGGTAGAGGAGTATAAGAAGATGATAGCAGAGCAGGACGCGGAGATCGCGGCGATAGAGGCCGCACTCAGAAAGCAGCAGGCTGCACTGGCGGAAGCAAATAAGAGGGTATACGGGGGAGGACAGTTCGTATGGCCGGCTCCGAGCTACACAAGGATCTCGGATGATTACGGTATGAGGCTGCATCCTACTCTTGGAGTACAGATGATGCACAACGGTGTGGATATGGCCGCACCCTCGGGCTCTGCGATACGGGCGGCTGCCGACGGACAGGTGATAGCGGCTTCATATTCCAGCTCCATGGGTAATTATATAATGGTAGATCACGGCTCGGATCTGATCTCAATATATATGCATGCATCAGCGCTTAATGTATCGGTAGGTCAGGAGGTATCCGCGGGAGACCGCATCGGATCGGTCGGATCTACGGGAAGAAGTACGGGACCGCATCTCCACTTTGGAGTCAGGAAAAACGGCTCATATGTGAACCCGTGGTCATACCTAAAATAATACGGCACAGAAAAAGGAGACACATGAACGAGACAAGATGGCAGCAGACCGGTAAAGGTCAATATGAGCTGAAAGACATAAGGTATCCTGAGGATCTGTACACTAATGAGAGGAATACGGGAGGATCGCGTGGAAAGGCGGGCTTCTTTGTGTTTGGGCTGCTCATAGGGGCGCTGGTCACCGCGACGGTTTTTTGGGGATTATACGGGTCTTTCAACTCTCTGTCTGTCTCCGCACAGAAAAAGATCGGCAGGATCGAAAAGCTTGTGGACAGCTATTATCTGTGGGAAAGGGACGATAAAGCCGAAGAGACCGGAGTATATAAAGGGATAGTTTCCTCGCTCGGGGATAAATATGCAGCTTATTATACCGAAGAGGAATTAAAGCTCGACAAGGAGAACAATGCCGGAGAATTCTCCGGGATAGGCTGTACCATAGGCAATGACCCAGAATATGATATGTGCTATATCGCCGGGATCATGGAGGGGTATGGTGCTGAAAAAGCCGGGCTGCAGGCAGGGGATTACTTCCTTGAGGTAAACGGAGAGGATGCCACAAACTGGTCTTCATCCGAGGTGGCTTCTCACGTAAAGGGTCCTGAAGGGACTACCGTGAACCTCAGGATACTGAGAGACGGAGAGGAGCTTGAGTTTACCGTCGAACGGATGCGGGTAGAGAGCCAGACCGTAGCCTATGAGATGTATGACGAGGATAATAAGATCGGGTATATAAGGATAGCAGAGTTTGACAGCATCACCGTGCCCCAGTTTAAGGAGGCAAAAGACGATCTTACTAAGCAGGGCATGAAGGGACTGATACTTGATCTGCGCAGCAATCCGGGCGGACTGGTCAATGCCTGCGCGGATATTGCTTCGGAGATGCTCCCGAAGGGCAAGATAGTCTATGCGCTTTCAAAAGACGGCGAGAGGATGCAGTGGGATTCGGATGGCAGGAAAGAGATAGATATACCGGTTGTGATACTGGTGAACGAGGGTACTGCTTCTGCCGCGGAGATTCTCACCGGAGCCATGAAGGATTACAAAAAGGCTGTGGTCATCGGCACGACCACCTATGGTAAGGGGATCATTCAGAATACATATTCTCTCGGAGACGGTACGGCGATCGAGTTTACTGCGGGAGAGTATTATCTTCCCAACGGAGAGAGCATTCATGAGAAAGGCATAGAGCCGGATATAGAGCTCAATATAGACAAAGAGGCCTATCTCAAAGACGGCTCTGACAACCAGCTTGATGCCGCCGGCAAAGAGATATTAAAAGAGCTGGAGAAAGACTGATCACATCTGTGAAAGGATGTAGTCCTTTACGCAGTCCAGAGTACTTGTCTTCCAGTCTCCGCTTTCAGCCTGCATGGCAAGCGGACAGATTATGTGAAAGTCGAGAGCTTCACCCGGGACCCGGCCGCTTCTTTTAGGCTCCATAAAGCTGGCGGTCCAGTCCTCTTCCGTAGCGTTCTCATATTTATCGGGATACAGGAACAGCTGCTGTCTCTTGGTGGCCGCTATGAACATCTTTGCGGAAAGAGGAGACAGCTTTTTGTATTCTTCTTCACATACATCCGTAAATATAGCCGGAAGATCGGCGCTTTCTATGTGTTCGTTGGAGCGGTTTATCCTAAGACCGTGAGCCTCAAAGGAGAAACGTTCCTCTGTGAAGCTCAGCCGCAGGATGATGCCCTTTTCCGTATTATACTGGGCTCTCTGATAATCCGTATCGAATATGAAGTTGCCGAGAGAATAAAAGATCGCCTTGGTGCCCACCGTCTCATAGTTCATGGGGACATGCGGATGATGAGCTACTATGACATCGGCTCCCATTTTCAGATACTCCAGATAGCGGTCTCTTGTATAAGGAGAGGGCAGAGCCGTAAACTCTTCGCCCCCGTGTGAGACCAGGACACACCAGCGACAGGTTTCTTTTATCTTATGGATGGTTTCGGCAATGGCATCCATATCGCTCCAGCTTAAGCAGCCTCCGTTATCTTCACCGGCTTTTTTGCACCCACGCTGATAGCCTACGGCAAACATACCTATGCCGCCTGCTTCCTGCAGGATGACAGGCTGCTTTGCTTCTTCTATGTTCATGCCCACTCCGAGTGTCAGACAGGCATTCTTTTTTGCCTCTCTTAAGGTCATGGCCAGTCCGTATTCACCGGCATCCATTATGTGGTTATTTGCGAGATTCCATATATCCGCATGGAGTTTGTTGAATAATGAAACGGCTCCGGGGTCGATCGTGTGCATCAGCCGCATTTCTTTAGCCTGCATACGCTCTGCGTTTTCATCCACCAGCGCGCCCTCTACGTTTATCACGGTATGATCCGAAGAGGTAAGGATATCCATTATTTTGGGATCGATAAAGCACGGATCTGTCCATTTGTCCTTCATATAATGGTCAAAGGCGATATCCCCGGTAAAGGTGATCGTAGAGGTGTTTTTGACCAGTCTGCAGTATACATTTCCTCTCTCTTCAAAGTTTTTGAAGTATCCGTATGAAGCGGCAGCGGGAGAAAGTATGCAGGCTTTGCCCTCGGGGGTGATCTCCTCCGCGAGCCGTACGGCCTGCTGCAGATCCTCTTTGTAATGACAGTTAGGAAGTGAAGCTACCGCTTCGTATATCCTTTTACCGGACATATACATCATTACAAAGGAAATATCAGGATGTTCCTTTATGAAATCGATAAGCACGCTGTAGTCAATGCCGCGATCCATCCCGCCTATCAGCAGAGTACCGGTGTTTTGTATACTGCATGCGGCAGCCACCGAGGCTTCGGGAATCGTGGATATGGAATCATTGTAATAATCAATGCCGCTCTTTGTGGTCACATATTCCATACGGTGATGGAGTCCCCTGAAGCCGGCGATACTTGACCGGATGTCATTGTCGCTGCAGTCAAAAAGAGTCCTGCAGACAGTATATACAAAGGTCGCGTTTAACTGATTGTGCTCACCCTTGAGCGACGTATCAAAATGCAGCATGTCTTTGCTGTCTACATGATATACCGTCGCCGGGGTACCAAGCTCCGGCACGGTATCACCGACGAAAAGGAAGTCTCCCTGCTTTTGATGTGTTGCGATATTTGACTTGGCTTTAAAGTAATTTGCTCTTGTCCCGTAGAAGTCAAGATGATCCTCATACAGATTTAAGAATACGGCAATATGAGGCGAGACCTTCAGGTGAGCCAGCTGATGGCAGGACATTTCAAAGATGATCACAGTATCATCGTCTATCCTGTCATATACGTCGAGACAGGGATAGCCGATGTTTCCCACCAGAAGGGTGTTTCTTTGTGTACACTCGGTAAGAACGTGATACATTAGGGACGAAGTCGTGCTTTTCCCTTTGGTTCCGGTGACCCCGATGATACGGTCTGAAAATTCCTCCAAAAAGAGATCCGTGGATGAGGTGTATTTTTCACTGTAACCGTCGGTCTTAATCCCGGGACTTTTTATAATCAGATCATAGGAGTCCTCATTTATATCCTCCTGTCTGCCTTCAAATATGTCCAAAGAAGAGACCGGACAGTGTTTTTTTATAAATCTTTCCGCGGATCTCCCCTCCAGGCCGTAGCCCCATATCAGTATTCTTTTATCGGCTAATCTTTCGGTGATCTTCAAAGCTGTCCCCCGACTGTTATATTTTTTCGGTAATTATACTCTTTGACGGTGTCGGATATCAAGAACAGCAGTTACTGTTCACACCTTACAGGTGCTCACAGCAACTGGATTTGCCCGATAAAATTGCCTTCGGCAATGGGGCAAATCCTTGTATTGGCTTCTGTAATCTTTCTCACGCTCAGCGCAGCAAGTGCGCAGAGCTGTCTGAACAGTAACGAACAGGACGCTCAATGTAACGTGGACAACGTTAATGGCAAAGGTTATACTTACAACCGTAACCTGTTATTGCTGATGAGGTGATTTTGCAGATGGATTTTAAGCTTCATTCGGAATATCAGCCTACAGGCGATCAGCCGCAGGCCATAGAGAAGCTGGTGCAGGGTTTTAAGGAGGGCAATCAGGCAGAGACCCTGCTCGGGGTCACGGGCTCAGGCAAGACCTTTACCATGGCGAATGTGATACAGGCTCTTAACATACCCACTCTGATCATCTCCCACAACAAGACGCTCGCCGGTCAGCTATATGGCGAGATGAAAGAATTCTTTCCCGAGAACGCCGTTGAGTATTTTGTGTCCTATTACGACTACTATCAGCCGGAAGCGTATGTGCCGTCATCGGACACCTATATTGAGAAGGATTCTTCTGTAAATGACGAGATAGATAAGCTGCGGCTGTCAGCCACAGCGTCACTTGCCGAGAGAAAGGATGTCATCGTCGTGGCATCAGTCTCCTGTATATACGGTCTGGGCTCGCCGGATGATTACATGAACATGATGATCTCCCTGCGTCCCGGTATGCAAAAGGACAGGGATGAGGTCATACATGAGCTTATAGGGATCAGATACGACCGGGCTCAGGCAGACTTTAAGAGATCCACCTTCAGGGTACACGGAGACTTATTGGATATATTTCCTGCCGAGTCGGATGACACCGGGATAAGAGTGGAGTTTTTTGGAGATGAGATAGACAGGCTTGTCGAGTTTGATGTCCTTACCGGACATCTGAAATCAGAGCTGAAGCATGCCGCCATATTTCCCGCATCACACTATGTGGTCACCAGGGATAAGATGGAGCGCGGCATAGCGGAGATAGAGCGTGAGCTCAAAGAAAGAGTGGATTTCTTTAAGTCTGAGGACAGACTCATAGAGGCACAGAGGATATCCGAGAGAACCAACTTTGACATAGAGATGATGCGGGAAACGGGCTTCTGCTCCGGCATAGAGAACTATTCGAGACCTCTGTCGGGCAGGGCACCGGGATCTGCTCCGATGACACTTATGGACTTCTTCCCGGATGATTATCTGCTGATAGTCGATGAAAGCCATATCACGATACCTCAGATAGGAGGGATGTACAACGGAGACCAGTCGAGAAAGACCACTCTTGTGGACTATGGCTTCAGGCTTCCCTCGGCAAAGGATAACAGACCGCTGTCATTTGACGAGTGGGAGGGACATCTTGATAAGATACTCTTTGTATCGGCGACCCCGGCTGACTATGAGGCACAGCATGAGCTGTTAAGAGCTGAGCAGATCATCAGACCGACTGGACTGCTTGACCCCGGGATCTCGGTGAGACCTACCGAGGGGCAGATAGATGATCTGGTGACGGAGATAAACAAAGAGACGGCTAAGAAGGGAAAGATACTCGTCACTACACTTACCAAGCGTATGGCGGAGGATCTCACGGATTACCTCAGAGAGATCGGCATAAGGGTCAAGTATCTGCATTCAGACATAGATACGCTTGAAAGAGCACAGATAATAAGAGATATGCGGCTGGATGCATTTGATGTGCTTGTGGGGATCAATCTGCTGAGAGAGGGACTCGATATCCCGGAGGTGTCTCTTATAGCGATAATAGATGCGGATAAGGAAGGATTTCTGCGATCGTCCACATCCCTTATACAGACTGTCGGGAGGGCTGCGCGTAATGCGGAGGGCCATGTGATCATGTATGCCGACACTGTCACCGGCTCCATGAAAGAGTGTATAGATGAAACAAACAGGCGGCGCAGGATCCAGCAGGAATACAATAAAGAGCATGGCATCACGCCGCAGACGATAAAAAAGGCTGTCAGAGATCTGATATCGATCTCCAAGTCCATCGCAAAGAGCGAATATGAGATGGAGAAGGATCCCGAGTCGATGAGCGGGGATGAGCTTAAAAAGCTTGCGGCAAAGATAGAGAAGCAGATGAAAAAGGCCGCAGCGGAGCTTGACTTTGAGACAGCTGCGATGCTTCGTGATAAAATGATAGAGTTAAAGAGGCAGAGTGGGGCATGCGAGATAAGCAGTGCATCATAGATAAAGGAGATCGAAGAATGGGCAGGACATTATCGGTAGTAGTACCTACTTTCAACGAAGCAGGAAATGTAGCGGAGCTTGCGAAGCAGGTTGGAGAAGCACTCAGAGGAGTAGATTACAATATATGGTTTATTGACGATTCAAATGACAATACCCCCGAAGTGCTGGAAGAGCTATGCAAAGAGGATACACACTGTCATTTCAGGCACAGAGAGGCAGAAGAACAGACCGGACTTGCCACGGCAGTGATAGACGGTTTTCATATGGCGGACGGAGACTTTTTAGCCTGCATGGATGCGGATCTGCAGCATCCGCCCGCTATCCTCAGACCTATGTACGCGGCAATGCTCTCCGGAGCGGATATCTGCATCCCGTCCAGACTGATCAGGGGCGGTTCAGACGGCGGACTAAACATAGTCAGGAAGTTTGTATCCGGTACTGCGCGCTGGATGGGCAAGGTAGCGCTGCCGTCTCTGAGAAATATATCCGATCCGACCTCCGGACTTTTCATGTTCCGCAAGGAAATGCTCGATGGAGCCGACCTGCAGCCCATAGGCTGGAAGATAATGGTGGAAGTGCTCGCGATGTGCAAATACAGTCTCGTGGTAGAGATACCATATAAATTTCAGAACAGGAACTCAGGCGAGTCAAAGATCTCAAAGAAGGTCACGCTCCAGTATATAGAGCAGCTTGCGGATCTGAGTAAGAGAGGCATAAGCCATAATACCGCGATGGTGACAAGATGGTCTCCGGAGTTTGCGGAGTCCATGATAAAAAAGTATTGCCCTGCTGAATAAAGATATACGTATGAGGAGTATATGAAAAGGAAAACAGATGCAAAAAAGCTGATAAGGATAAGAGGTGCGAGGGAGCACAATCTGAAGTCTCTTTCGGTGGATATCCCAAGAAATGAACTGATAGTCATGACGGGGCTTTCCGGATCGGGAAAGTCCTCTCTTGCGTTTGACACAATATACGCGGAGGGACAGCGCAGATATATGCAGTCACTGTCCAGCTATGCGCGTATGTTTCTGGGGCAGATGGACAAGCCGGATGTAGACACCATAGAGGGACTGCCTCCCGCGATCTCCATAGATCAGAAGTCTACCAACAGAAATCCCCGGTCCACCGTAGGCACGGTCACGGAGATATATGATTACCTGAGACTTCTTTACGCGAGGATAGGCATACCGCATTGTCCGAACTGCGGCAAGCCCATAGAGAGGCAGACTGCGGACCAGATGGCAGATGCACTCATGAAGCTCCCGGAGAGGACGAAGATACAGCTTTTGGCACCTGTTGTCCGCGGTAAAAAAGGCAGACACGAAAAGGTGATCGAGCGGGCAAGGAAGTCGGGATATGTCAGGGCGATAGTGGATGGTTCACTGTATGATCTGTCAGAGGACATCGAGCTGGATAAGAATATCAGGCATTCGATAGACATCGTGGTCGACAGGCTGGTGGTCAAACCGGGTATAGAGACAAGACTTGCCGAATCGATAGAAAACGTGCTTGAAATATCGGAAGGGCTCTTAAATGTCGATGTGGACGGAAAGGAAACGATGGCTTTTTCAAACAGCTTTTCCTGTCCCGACTGCGGGATATCCATACCCCCTATAGAGCCGAGAAGCTTTTCCTTCAACAACCCCTTCGGAGCATGCCCCACCTGTGCGGGGCTGGGTTACAAGATGGAGTTTGACGAGGATCTGATGATACCCGACAAATCCCTTTCGTTTAACGAGGGGTGTGTGAACTGCATGGGCTGGATGAACTCCAGGGATCCCGGCAGCTACTCTCATGCACTGCTTGAGGCACTGGCAAAGAAATACAAATTTTCTCTGGATACACCCTACGAGAAGCTGTCAGAAAAGGTGAGGCATATTTTTGTCTACGGTACGGACGGCGAGGTAGTAAAGGTGCACTATAAGGGACAAAGATCCGAGGGAGTATATGATGAAGCCTTTGAAGGTCTCATCAGGAATATGGAGCGCCGCTACAGAGAGACCTTTTCCGAGTCCGCCAAGGCAGAGTACGAACAGTATATGCGTATCTCACCCTGTGAGACCTGCAAAGGACAGCGGCTAAAAAAGGAATCCCTGGCGGTTACAGTCGATGACAGGAATATCTTTGAGCTTACTGAGATGTCGGTGAAGCAGCTGCTGACATACTTCGACGCCATACCCGGATCCATCACCGAGCAGCAGCAGCTCATAGGCAGACAGATAATAAAAGAGATACATTCGCGGATACGTTTCATGAACGATGTGGGGCTTGACTATCTTACACTGTCACGGGCTACGGCTACGCTTTCCGGCGGAGAGGCACAGCGTATAAGACTTGCGACACAGATAGGAAGCGGTCTCGTCGGGGTGGCATATATACTTGATGAGCCGTCGATAGGTCTGCATCAGAGAGACAATGACAAGCTGCTCGCGACCTTACGGCACCTGCGGGATCTCGGCAACACCCTGATAGTCGTGGAGCATGATGAGGATACCATGAGGGCAGCGGATCAGATCATAGATATCGGGCCGGGAGCGGGTATACATGGCGGAAAGCTCGTAGCTCAGGGTACGGCGGATGAGATACAGAGGGTAAAGGACTCGGTGACCGGTAAATATCTGTCAGGGGAGCTCGCCATACCCGTGCCGGAGAAGAGAAGAAAGCCTGCCGGTTGGATCGAGATAAAAAAGGCAAGAGAAAACAATCTGAAAAACATAAATGTGAAGATACCGACAGGTGTAATGACTATAGTCACCGGAGTATCCGGATCGGGCAAGTCTTCTCTTATAAACGAGATACTGTACAAGACCGCGGCAAGAAAGCTGAACCGCGCGCGCATAATAGCCGGAGCCTCTGACGGCATAAAGGGACTGGAGGCTCTCGACAAGGTCATAAACATAGATCAGTCACCTATCGGAAGGACGCCCAGATCCAATCCCGCGACCTACACCGGAGTGTTTGACATGATAAGAGATCTCTTTGCGAGTACATCGGAGGCAAGGGCAAGAGGCTACAGGAAAGGCCGATTTTCTTTTAATGTTAAAGGGGGCAGATGTGAAGCCTGCAGCGGTGACGGTATCATAAAGATAGAGATGCATTTCCTTCCCGATGTATTCGTGCCCTGCGATGTATGCCATGGCAGGAGATACAACAGAGAGACACTGGATATCGCCTACAAGGGAAAGAGTATAGCCGATGTCCTCGATATGACGGTGGATGAGGCATTGGGCTTCTTTGAGAACGTGCCGACCATAAGAAAAAAGATACAGACGCTCTATGATGTCGGACTCGGCTATGTGAAGCTGGGGCAGCCGTCCACCGAGCTGTCGGGCGGAGAGGCACAGCGCATCAAGCTTGCGGCCGAGCTTTCAAGAAAGAGTACCGGTCGTACCATATATATTCTGGACGAGCCTACCACCGGCCTGCATTTTGATGATGTCAGGAAGCTCATAGATATATTGCAGAGACTTGCGGATATGGGCAACACCGTGGTCGTGATAGAGCACAATCTGGACGTGATCAAATGCGGTGACTACATCATTGATATGGGACCGGAGGGCGGAGACGGCGGGGGTACGGTCGTTGCCAGCGGCACTCCGGAGGAGGTCGCAAAGAACAAAAAAAGCTATACGGGGATGTATATAGCCAAAATGCTCAGCCGAAAAAAGTTTAAATAAGGGGTTAAGGAATCCTGTGATCCTGCCGATGTAATATCTACAGGGATTGTTTTTAATATGCATGGACGCGCTTTATACAGGTGCGTCCTGTTTTTTATTGAAAGTTTCATTATTTTAGGTTATCCTTATTTGTTGATAAGTAACTATTCACTATAGCCCGAAGCCCTTGCCGTAGGCAATTTTCTTGGGCAAATCCGGTTGCTGTGAGCACCTGCAAGGTGTGAACAGTAACAATTAAGCGATAATAATTCGGCACACAACGACGAAATGAGGATAATATGAGCGGAACTGATATAGGCATAGATCTGGGCACGGCAAGCGTGCTGGTATATATAAGAGGCAAGGGAGTGGTCTTGAAGGAGCCCTCCGTGGTTGCCTTTGACAGGGATACCAACAAGATAATGGCGATCGGCGAGGAAGCCCGCCTGATGCTCGGCCGTACACCCGGCAATATAGTAGCCATAAGGCCGATGAGACAGGGAGTCATCTCAAACTACACCGTTACGGAGAAGATGCTCAAGTATTTCATCCAGAAGGCGGTCGGCAAAAGGACATTCCGTAAGCCGAGGATCTGCGTGGGAGTACCGTCAGCGGCATCAGAGGTCGAGAGAAAGGCCGTAGAGGATGCGGCATATCAGGCCGGAGCGAGAGAGGTAAGGATCATAGAGGAGCCGATTGCTGCAGCCATAGGAGCAGGCATAGATATAGAGAAGCCCTGTGGCAACATGGTAGTGGATATAGGCGGAGGCACCTCCGATATCGCGGTGATATCTCTCGGAGGACCGGTAGAGTCCACATCGATCAAGGTAGCCGGAGATGATTTTGACGAAGCGATCGTCAGATACATGAGAAAGAAGCACAACCTTCTCATCGGAGAGCCGACAGCCGAGGATCTGAAGATAAATATAGGCTCGGTGTTCAGGAGACCCGAGGTGGATTATATGGATGTGAGAGGCAGAAACCTGCTTACCGGGCTTCCGGTGACAGTCAAGGTATCATCCGAGGAGACCGAGGAGGCTCTCAGGGAGGCCACTTCACAGATAATAGAAGCAATACACAGCGTTTTGGAGCGCACTCCCCCGGAGCTGGCAGCGGATATAGCGTCGAGAGGCATTGTGCTCACAGGCGGAGGAGCGATGCTGAGAGGGCTCGAAGAGCTCATTACCGAAAAGACCGGGATCAATACAATGACGGCAGAGGATCCGATGACAGCGGTCGCGGTAGGTACCGGAAAGTACGTCAACCTAATGGCGGGATATCAGGAAGAGGACAATTAATCATGGTAAAAGGTCTGTACACGGCACATAGCGCAATGATAAACGAGCAGCACAGGATGGATACACTGACGAACAATCTGGCCAATGTATCCACTACCGGTTTTAAGAAAGAGGGTGCTACGTCACAGACCTTTGCTGATGCGCTTGCCGTAAAGCTCAAGGACTCATCCGAGTGGTTTCTGTCCAGAAGGCTCGGGGACATGCAACCCGGCGTAAAGATAGGCGAGAATTACACCGACTGGTCTCAGGGTGCTTTCAGAGGCACGGAAAATACCTTCGATCTGGCACTTTCGGATTCCGGGTTTTTCGAGATAGAGTTCACGGACAAGGCCGGTAATACCACCGTTAAATATACAAGAGACGGTTCCTTTACGCTGACCAAAGAGGGAGTGCTCGTTACCAAGGATGGTGACTACGTACTGGATACCAACGGCAACCATATCCAGATCGATCCCATGCAGGAGACCAGCATAGACAGACAAGGCAATATCACTCAGGGTGAGAACAATCAGATCATCGCCACGATAGGCACCATAGATTTCGAGAGAAATGAAGAAGGCACCGATTATTACTATCTGGAAAAGTACGGTGAGAATATGTGGCAGACGATAGACGGGGCCACGCCCATTGAATCCAATGCACAGATATACTCGGGATATCTCGAGCAGTCCAATGTGGAGACCGTGCAGGAGATGGTCAACATGATATCCGTGCAGAGACAGTATGAGATCAACCAGAAGATAATACAGACTATGGATTCAAGCCTTGAGAATGCGGTAAACCAGCTGGGCAAGCTTAGGTAACGCATTCATCCGACAGCGTATTTCAGTAAGCCCATCCATGAAGTCCGGACTTATCAGACTTCCCCGGGTATCCGGTATATGAGAAAGGAGAGATATAATGGTTAGATCATTATGGACAGCAGCTACCGGCATGATAGCACAGCAGACTAATGTAGACACGATCGCCAACAACCTGGCGAATGTAAATACCACGGGCTATAAGACGGAGACAAATGAGTTTAAGAGTCTTTTGTATCAGACCCTACAGACCAAGACCACTACCGCGAATGCCGAGCAGAAGCCCATAGGAGCTCAGGTAGGTCTCGGTGTAAGAAACGCTTCGATCACCTCACAGTTTTCAAACGGCGCGCTACTCGAGTCAGAGAGCACGACAAGCTTTGCGGTACAGGGAAAGGGTTTCTTCGCAGTAAGAGGCAATGACGGTCAGACATATTACACAAGAAACGGTGATTTCAATTTCATGCTCAACGCGCAGGGCGGTCTGACACTTGCCAATTCGGACGGACTGCCGGTCTTAAATACCAACGGTCAGCCGATCACACTTAATGGAGATTATATAGCGAGCAGGGTGGAGGTGGATGCCACGGGACAGGTAATGTATCCGGACGACCAGAACAACCCTCAGCCAATAGCGGGTCTTCAGATAGGCATGTATCAGTTTCAGAATCCCAAGGGACTCGCAAAGGAGGGCGACTCACTCTTTTCCGTAACAGTCGCATCGGGGGATGCCATGAATGAAGCAACAAACAACAATCTTGAGAAATCCGTGATCAGACAGGGATATCTGGAGGGCTCGAATGTCCAGGTAGCGGACGAAATGGTCAACCTTATAGTGGCACAGAGAGCATACGAGCTTAACTCCAAGGCGATCACGACTACCGACAGCATGATGGAGACAGCCAACCAGCTGAAGAGGTAATAAATGGATATAGATACCAACTATCTTACCAATATGACAAGCCAGGCGGTCTCCGACGCAAATACAAAAAAGCTGAGGGAGTCTCTTTCAAAGCTGGCAGAGTCAAATACAGGGACAAAGGGCAGCGGCATTTCTTCTGCGGAAGACGAGAAGCTGATGGATGCCTGCAAGCAGTTTGAGAGCTATTTTGTGGAGCAGATGTTCAAGCAGATGATGAAGACCGTTCCCGAAGATCCGCTCGATCAGGGCTCCAACAGTATGCTTGTGGATTACTACAAGGACAATCTGGTAAAAGAGTATGCATCGACAGCTACCGACAGGGAGGATCTTGGTCTTGCAAAGATGCTGTACGAGCAGATGAAGAGAAATATAGGCATCACTCCCGAGGAAGCGGATGCCAGAGCGGCAGAGATATCAGATGAGGCAGCCGCGGCAAGCGGGGCTGTGACAGCCGATAATGATAAGCAGGCTGACTGATGAGTCAGCAGCTCTCCGGTATTGTAGATCATGTAATATATCGCAATCCGGACAATTCTTATACCGTACTTATTCTTAATGCGAGCGACGGAGCCGATTATACCTGTGTTGGCGGTCTTCCGGAGCTTGATCCCGGCGAATCGGTCACCTTTGAAGGCGAGATCACGGACAATCCAAAATACGGCACCCGGTTTTCTGTTTCTTCCTTTACGATCAATCCTATAGACGATGAAGTCTCTATATTCAGATATCTTTCTTCCGGCGCGGTAAAAGGCATAGGCGCGGGTCTGGCGAAACGCATAGTCGACAGATTTGGAGAGGATACCTTCAGGATCATAGAAGAGGAGCCGGAAAGGCTTTCGGAGATAAAGGGGATATCGCTTCGCAAGGCAATTTCGATATCAGAGGCATTTGAGCTGAAATCAGGCAGTAGGCAGGCCATGTCATTTCTTTCGGGATATGGCATATCCCCCGGCATGGGACAAAAGATATATGATAAATATAAGGAACGTGTCTATGACATCATCCGTGCCAACCCCTACAGGCTGATAGAAGACATAGAGGGCATCGGATTTATAACTGCCGACAGGATAGCCACGGAAGCCGGCATAGCAAGGGACTCCGAATACCGGATACGGTCAGCGATACTTTTCACACTTATGGAGAATACAAACTCCGGCAGTATATGCATACCGGAGGAAGAGCTTGTAAGGAAAGCGTCGGAAGTCCTCGGACTTGATGCCGGACTCATAAAAGTGCAGATGGATTCTCTTTCCATAGAGCGCAGGCTGATCAGAGAAGACGTGGATGGTATGATCTATGATTATGCCGATACGGCATACTATGCGGAAGCCGAAACCGCAAGGATGCTTGTCGAGCTCAACATTGAGGATGCCGAAGATACGGAGAGCATCAGCAGGGCGGTATCCGGCATAGAGAAAGCATCGGATATAGAGCTGGAGGATAAGCAGAGAGAGGCGGTCATAGCTGCCATAAGCCACACGGTTTCAGTGATCACAGGCGGTCCGGGCACCGGAAAGACTACGATAACCAATCTTATGATCGGATATTTTGAATCACAGGGACTGCATATCACACTTGCCGCTCCTACGGGCAGGGCAGCAAAGCGCATGACCGAAACCTCCGGACACGATGCCAGGACCATCCACAGACTGCTCGGTGCCGGTGCTATGATAGAAGGAAAGCCGGCAGCGGGCTTTGAGCACAACGGGGACAATCCCCTGGAGACCGATGTGATAATACTTGATGAGATGTCCATGGTGGACATATTCGTCTTCAGATCCCTGTTAAGGGCTGTGGTTCCCGGCACCAGACTCATACTTGTGGGTGATGCGGATCAGCTGCCCTCGGTCGGACCGGGTGCGGTGCTTAAGGATGTGATAAATTCAGGCTGCTTTCATGTGACAAGACTCACCAGAATATACAGGCAGGCCGAGGCATCCTCCATAGTCAGAAATGCCCATGCGATCATAGAGGGACGCAGTATCGCGCTTGACGCAAAAGACGAGGATTTCTTTTTTCTGGAAAGACAGGATGCGGAGCGGATCATACAGGGTATGGTATATCTGGCGGAAAAGAAGCTCCCGGAGCTTTTGCACAGGCTCTGCGATATAGAAGGGTTAGAGTGGATAAGGATAATGTACTGTTATCCCGAGGAGATCGATGATGAGCTGATCGCTGCCATTAAGTCTGAAAAGAAGATACTTCACTATCTGGACATTCCGGTTCAGCACTCCTCTGATGAGATACTGCGGCGCATGGGAAGAAGGTGCGACAGCGCGGGATTGCGGGAGGTTATAGCAAAACTCAGGAAGGAAATACCCGATATCGCGATAAGGACCTCGCTGATCGCAGGCTTTCCCGGAGAAACGGAAC
>CAJOME010000002.1 GCA_905235585.1 uncultured Lachnospiraceae bacterium
CGGATTCAGCCTGCTCGCCTTTCTTGCCGGCGACCAGCCGCAGATGATACCGATGCCCGCGCTGAAGCCGAAGCCCAGCCAGATCGCTGTCATACTGATGCGGAAGGCGGTCTCCAGCAGATTGCTCAGCACCGCGCTGATTGCGAGGCCCAGGATAATGCCCATGATTCCGCCGATCAGGCTCAGCAGGAAGCTCTCCATCAGGAACTGCAGCTGGATCTGCCACTGCCGGGCGCCGAGGGCTTTCTTCAGACCGATCTCGACCGTCCGCTCGGTTACGGTGGTCAGCATCATGTTCATGATCCCGATGCCGCCGACCAGCAGGGCGATGCTCGCGATGCCCGCCAGCAGGGTGGACATCATGCCCATCATGCTCTCCATGGTGTCCTCGATGGCATCCATGGTGGTGATGGTATAGCAGTCCTCCTCAAAGGAGAACATGACGTCCAGCGCGTTCTCCAGCGCGTCGGAGACCTCCGCGCTGGTCATCCCGTCCGCCATGTACACGGTGAAGCTGGTCACCTCGTTGACGCTGTTCATCTTCATCGCCGTGGTGTAGGGAATCAGGATGCTCGGCGACCCGAGGAAGATGGACGCGATGCTCTCCGTGTTGTCCGCGGAAAAGACGCCGACCACCAGGAACGGAATTCCGTTCACATACAGGTTCTGTCCGACCGGATCCACACCGAAGAAGAAATCCTCGATCATCTCGCTGTCGATCAGGCATACATAGCTCATGTTGTCGTCGTCGAGAAAGTTCAGCGCCCGGCCCCGCTGCACCACCTCCGGGTGGCTCTGGAAGTAGTAGGCGTTTCTTCCGCCGACGCTGATCCGGTTCTCGTACTCCCCGCCCCGGCTCACCCGCGCGTTGCTGATACTGACGGTGGGCGTGACGCCCTCAACCTCGGGCAGGGCCGCGAGCTCCTCCAGATCCGCCTTGCTCATGCCGGTCTTCAGATCGCTGCCCGTCACGTTGACGGTCAGCGTCCCCGCGCCCATGCTGAGGAAGCTGTCGGAAATGGTGCCGGTCACGCCGTTGACCGTCGTGATCAGCGTGATGACCGCCATGACGCCGATCAGGATGCCCAGCACCGTCAGGAAGGACCGCACCTTGGATCCCCGGATGTTGCTCATGCTCATCCGGAAGCACTCGCCGATCATGATCAGCGTGCCCTTGATGGTTTTAAGCATCGGAGGCCGAACCTCCTTCCGTCAGCACCCCGTCGATGATGTGCACCACGCGCTTCGCGTTGGCGGCAATGTTCATGTCGTGGGTGATCATGATGATGGAGTGTCCCTCCTCGTTCAGCTCCCGGAACAGCTGCATGATCTGCTTTCCGGTCTTCTGGTCCAGCGCGCCGGTCGGCTCGTCCGCCAGCAGGATGCCCGGATTGGTCACCAGCGCCCGCGCGATGGCCACGCGCTGCTGCTGGCCGCCGGACAGCTGATTCGGATAGTGCCCCATCCGGTCGGACAGGCCGACCCGCTCCAGCATCTCCTGTTTAGTCATAGACTGATACCCTTCATGGTCAGCTGATGGAAAAACCTCAGTACCTTCCTCCTGCCGAAGACTACCTCATCCTCCAGCTCGAGTATATAATTCGGGAAGAGTACGCGTCCCACCCCGGTCACTACCGGATGATAGCCCTGCTTCTCCACGAGATAGTCTGTCATATCATCATCCGCGAGCCTCATGTAGAGCTCTGTCACCTCAAGATCCGAATGATTCGCACCCGCGACCTCTATCACGATGTTGTTCTTTCCTATGCTGCGCATGTATTCCAGCAGCTCCGGCTCGTAACTGACGCTTATGTCCTTCATATCCCTAACTAACCAAATTTAAATTATACACCCGATCCGTGATAAATACAAAACGCTACTATCACAGCACTTTTAACCTTTTGGCCTTCAGTCATATGTATTACCCGCAGCACCGCGACAAGTGCAAAAAAACTCCCCCTGGCATGCTCTGAATGCCGTCCATGCGCGCTGTGCGCATATGGCGTCGTGGTGGCTCGGTGCCAACAGTAACTGCAACAGTGCCGTGCAATACACTCACAGGACTCTGAGGAGGTCAGCCACTTCCTTGCGCTTCGGCGCTTCAGGCGACTCTGCGGGTCTTCCTATCAGTATAAGAGCCGACACCTTCTCACCCTCCGCGACACCTGCTATCTCCATCACCTTTGCCTCGTCGTATATCCCAAGTATCACGGTGCCGAGTCCCTTATCATGTGCTGCCAGACAGAAAGCCTCTGACGCAAGCCCCGCGTCATAAGACTGCCAGTGCTCACCCTTTGAGGTAGACTCCGAGCCGTCTCTTTCATAACCGGATCTCTTGTCTACGGTACATACGAGCACCAGCGCGGGAGCATTCAATATGCTCTTTGCGTTCCATTCAAAGCCCATCACTCCCTCGTTTGCGATCCTGTCTTTGATCTCTTTATCGAGTATCAGCGTGTACCTTACAGACTGGCAGTTCTTCCAGGTCGGAGCATATCTTGCGACCTCTACGACCTCCTCTATCTGCTCCTTTGTCACCGGCTCGTCGGTAAACTTCCTGATACTCCTGCGTCCCTTGATACCCTCCTTAAGCTCCATAATCCCTCTCCTTTCTTTTATAAAAATCAACCGTGTTTACAGTATACCACAAATCCTCTTTGCCTATGCATCATGGGTTTTTGTGGTATTTGTACAATAAATACGTATCACTCCCCGGTAAGCTCCATGGATATGGTCATATCCACCTTATCCTTTTTTACCCCTACGACCACATCCTTCGCAAGACTTGCCACGATAGACTTCTCCAGTATGTCTCTTGCCTCCTCGCCGTTTCCTGCCTCAGCTCCCGTCTCTCTCAGGGACTTGCGGTACTCTGCCAGAGACCATGCCACCATCAGGTCGCTGGGCTTCTCTTCATCGGAATCATACGACAGGAAGCCCGCACCGTATTCGCGCTCCACGTCAAGTGCCTCTTCGCGGTTTAATATGCTGTTCTCGATGAACTCTCCGATACGTCCCATAAACCCTTTTGAGCTTGCGTTCTTTCCTGAAGTAGATACTGCCAGCAGCTCTCTTTTTGTATCATAGTTTATACCTTCGGTCATGGCGCTGATGTTTATGCTGGCTTCATCAGCATTTCTTTCTGTCCAGATAAGAGCTGTGTAATTGCCCGCCATTGCCTTGAGCATACCGAGAGTTTCCTCTGCCAGCAGCCTCAGATGCATAGCATCTCTTCTGGCATAGCCCTGCTTCCTTATTTCCTCATCGACCTTTGCGAGCGCATCACGTATCACTATCTCCTTACTTGTTACAAGAAGCTTTTCATCCATATCTATGATCTCCCTCCGTATCTCTGTTTCTTAAGATATATGTAACTATTCAGAGCCCCTGGGTTCCGGACAGTTACGAATATATTACCATAAACCCTGCTTCACATCAGTAAATATCAAACCGGAAAAGCCATCAGCCCTGTCCATGCTTTCAATCTACCGGTGCCAGTCTGACCACCACCACATCATTGACCATGGCACAGGAGCCTCTCTCGGGAAACACCGGCATATTCCTGACATACTCATCTTTCAGAGCCATATTCAAAGCATCATCTCCGGCCACCTGGAGGCGGATACCCATTTCATGCTCCCAAAACCCCTGCCATGACTGAGTCACCCATCTGAGGTCGTCCGGCGTCCATGTACCTACCGCTGCATTTCTGTTTGCCCTGTTGAATATCACTTCATTTTTAGCAAATACCGGACTGTCTGATGGCTTTCCCACGAAAACATATTTGTAATACGGATGATAAAGATCATCCCTTATGAGCTCCGCTACGATCTCGGAGCCAAGCTCCCTCAGGCTATTCATACCCATGTACATAGCCTGCTGATCATAGATAGTCATGATATAGTTTCCGTATAGTACTATCCCCATAAACAGTATCAACACAGGTCGATACCATTTTTGCATTCTGCCCTCCACAGTCTCCAGACAGATGCATCCAAGCAGCGGTACACACATACTCACCGGGATCGTCATCTGTATCTGCGGAGCTGCCTCATAGGCAATGAAATAGATCGCATTGACTGCCGCAGGGATAAGCATGGCAGCTATCGCATACAACAGTGCTCTGATCTTATCCTCCTTTAGCAGTCTGAAAAATGTACATATCATTGCTATGGCTATCAGAGCATATACAGCCACATAAAGCTTTCCCGAAAAATAGTTTATCTTTATAGCATTATTCCTGTAATAATCCGCAAAATACCCATATGCAGACGGTATTCTTGTGAACAGATGCAGCACGGTCCCGGCAAGTCCATAGTTCTCTGCTCCGCCGTACCCGCTCAGGCTGGTATCGTAATACCTCAGACTGATATTCACCATGATGTAATATATTACTGCTCCCACGATCAATGCAGCCAGACTTTCAAGGATCAGCCCTCCGAGCCTCCTCAGCCCGATATCCCTCGCACATAGATGTCTCATCACAAAGAATAATATGATAAGACACATACACCCCAGATTTGCCTGATACAGTCCCATCATAAGCGCGATCAGGATCCCTGCTGCAGCAACAGCAGCTATCCTGTATTTTTGCTCTCCGTTACGGTTCTTTACCAGAATAAAGCCCGACAATGCAGCAAAGAAACAGGAGAACGCAAAGGTCGGGGACATATATCTGTAAGAAAGAGAAGATAATATGCCGGTATTTATAATAAATACGACCGATCCAAGATACTTTCCCGGAGCACTCCTTATCTCCAGTGCATCCATCACCAGGATAAAAGCGGTAGCAAAGAGGCTGACAGATATCAGTGATGTGACGGGATCAGGACTAAGGTATCCTCTTGCCTTGTCTAAAAAAGGCCACAGCCACCTCCCTATCCCGACCTCATGGGTGCTTGCATACGATATGGAGCCATGCCAGATGCCGTCAAGCTGATTCACGAGATGATTTGTCATAAGCAGCGAATAAGCCACGCACCCTGCAGCAACCTCCGCTATGAACACACCATACCATTTTTTTATAAAGTCCGATATTTTACTCTTCATCCTTGCCTCCGTGTACACTATGTCAGACTGAGCATTGTATATACAGCCGCGGTCGTAAATACAAAAACCGCAGTCGATCCGGCGACAGTCTCTTTGAAAGCGCGGCCGCTTCCCGAGGTATAGATTCCCAGCATCAACGCTTCCACCGGCAGCAGATATAAAACATAGCGGAAATCCATGGAACTGTAGCTGCCGGAGCTGAGCATGAAATTCACGTAGACCGCCATTGATGTCACATAAAGTATGCCCAGATATGCTCTGAATACTCCATTCCCGATATATTTATTGCTGAATATCACACGAATGGTAGCATATAATGCCAGGACAGCGAGCAACGTACCTGAGAGCAGGAGTATCCATCCGGTGACTGACATGACAGCCGCGCCTGCTCCGCTGTGTCCTGCTTCACTCATAGCCAGCGAAAAATCCTGATCCCCGAAAAGCGAGGTCTTCATCATACCAAGAAAGATATTGAATTCATTATACGGATCACCGTATTTTTCCATATAAACGAACGGCTTTCCGGTCCGTATGTCAAATACTCTCTGCCACATCGCGGCAGTCACAGGCTCGCCCACTTCCGGAGTAAAGTTTACCGGCACTCCGAAGCGGAGCAGGTTTCTGACAGGTGACCACAGCCCCAGCGGAGCACATACCGCGATAAAAGCAATGTACTTCACAAGGTATGATACGATCCATTCTTTTCCCGATAGTATCCATTTTGTGATGAAAAGAAAGGCTATAGCCGGAGCCACCAGCGCTGCGGAAAGCTTCGCCATCATCCCCAGACCAATGGTCAGCGCCAGTACCATGGTGTGTCTCCATGAAGGCTCATCGTACCATTTCAGGCCAAAATATATGCTCATGATGCTGAACATTATAGCCAGCATGTCATTATTGATGGAGCCGGACATCTGGATGAATCCGGGATGTACTGCACACAGGGCAAATGCGATAAGAAGTGACGAGCCTCCCAGATCAAAATATCTGCACATCATAAAAGCAAAGAGCAGGGCAATAAGTCCGTATGCCAGGGTTAACAGCTGGACATTCTCGCACGCAGCGGCATACGCTATACCAATGGATTCCTGCAGGTGTATCCATGCAGCTGATATCATATGATGCAACGGTGGCTGGAAGAATCCCCACCTCTGTCTCGGATCAAAATCTATCAGAAAATGTCCGTTGTAAAAATACTCTATAAAAGCCGCCTGTCCCTCATCCGCTCCAAAGCCTATCACATCATGCTGTCTGAGCCATGACGGAGTATAGTATACATAGAAAGCCCGCAAAAAGACTCCTGTCAAGCCTGCCATGACTGTGCACAGCTTTATTGCTTTTTTCTTTTTTGTTCCGCTCTCCATGTCTGCCAGTCCCTGCAAGGTCACATCATCTCGGGAGCATCAAAGCCCAGGATATCTATGCAGGTCTCAAGGATTCCCTTTGTCAGTATGAGCAGGGATATCCAGCTGCCCTGTCTGTCCTTGTCCTCTTCAGATATGATCCTTGTTTCGTGGTAAAACTTATTGAAATCATTGGCCACCTGATATATGTATGCGCATATCCTGTGCGGGGCAAGATCTCTCCATGCGCCCTCTATCATGGGCGCAAAGCCTGTAAGCGTCATCATCAGATCCTTCTCGGACGGATTGGCAGCCGGCAGTATCCTGGTGCCGTCTTTACCGCCATTTTCGGCGTATTTTCTGAGTATTGATTTTATACGCACTATGGTATACAGGATATAAGGACCGGTATTACCCTCAAAGGAGGTGAATTTATCTATATCAAAGATATAATCCTTCCTTGCTTCATTGGAGAGATCTCCGTACTTTATCGCCGCAAGCCCGATCTTGCCCGCAGTATCCCTAAGCTCCTCCTCTGACATTTCGGCTCCGTTTTCCCTCATCCTCTCAAGACATCTCTCATATACATCATCTATCAGCTCCTGCAGGCGCATCACTCCTCCCGAGCGCGTCTTAAACGGCTTGCCATCCTTGCCGTTCATCGTCCCGAAGCCGAGAAATTCAAGCGCGGTTTCCTCAGGCACAATACCGCATTTTTTTGCTGCCCTGAATACCTGCAGGAAGTGCATGTCCTGACGCTTGTCAACCACATATATGACAGAGTCCGGTTTATAGTCCTCCTCCCTCTGCACAAGGGTAGCCAGATCCGTAGTGGTATACAGTGCGGCTCCATCAGACTTGAGTATCATACAGGGCGGTATCTCCTTGGTGTCTGACTCCTCGCATACATCCACGACCAGAGCCCCCTGAGACTCATACGCGTAACCATCCTTTTTCATACGATCCACCATATCCGCTATATAAGGATCGGCATCTGATTCGCCCTTCCATATCTCGAATGAGACATTGAGCTTATCGTAATTTTCCTTCAGATCGGCCACGGAGATATCCATAATATGCCGCCATATGGAAAGATACCCTTCATTGCCGTGCTGCAGCTCGTAGGTGATCTCCATAGCCTTATCCTTAAACTCTTCGTCCTCTTTGGATTTCGCCGATGCCGCAGGATATATCTCCGACAGCTCATCAAGCGTAGGCATGCGATCCATTCCCCGTTCCTTCATTTCGGCTATGATGAGACCTATCTGCAGACCCCAGTCTCCCATGTGTATATCACCTGATGTATCGTTGCCTACATACTTTGACAGTCTCTTTACGGCCTCGCCTATGATCGCTGCCCTGAGATGCCCTATATGCAAGGGCTTGGCCACATTGGGTCCGCCGTAATCGACTATGACCCTGTCCTTATGCATATTCCCGACCCCGTATCTCTCATCCCGGGACTCTTCCGATATGTATGAAGCAAGATATGAGGCACTGATATTAAGATTTATGAAGCCCGGTTTCACGCACTCGGCTTTTTCAAAGTACTGCGATCCCTCCAGTCTGGATATCACCTCTCCGGCTATTTCAAGGGGTGCTTTATGCGCCTCCTTTGCAAGTGCCATTGCACCGTTGCATTGGTACTCACACAGATCAGGACGATTGGATATCGTTACTCCCACCCTGCCGTCATCATATCCCGCATCACGAAATGCTCTTTTTAATTCCTCTCCCAATATATCAAGCAGTGCTTTCATCAGTCTCCCACCTCTTTCAGTTTGATAAATGTAACGTTAAACGCTTATTTCACTCTTTGGTGCGCCCTCAGCAGCAAGTGCTTCGGGCTGCCCGGATAATTACCGTTAAACTGCCTTTACACGATCTGAGGCTGCCGCTTTCGACATCGCACATCCGCAATAGTCCTGCCTGTACAGATCATACTCTCTTGAGAGCTCTATGGATCTCTTATATCCGTTTCTTTTTTTGAAATCCGAAGGAAGATGTCTGATGCCGTATTCAGCCGCAAGTGCCTCTCCGATATCATTTATCCACTCAGCATTCTTATACGGAGATATCGAAAGCGTAGTGGTAAAATAATCATATCCTTTTTCGCGTGCATACTCCGCTGCCTTTCTCATACGCAGCTCATAGCATCTGCGGCAACGCTCTCCGCCCTCCGCCACGGTCTCCAGTCCCTTTGCCATGAGTGCAAAGCTTTCCGGATCATACTCACATATTATAACATCTGACGGAAATCCCGCTTCCTTTACCAGTCTCTTAAGCTCCGCCTCTCTGTGCTCATACTCTTCTGCCGTATCCATATTCGGATTATAAAAGAAAAGCGTGATCTTAAAATGCTCTGACAGATACTCCTGCACATATGAGGAGCACGGAGCGCAGCAGACATGCAAAAGCAGAGAGGGTATGACGCCTCTCCGCTCATTTTCTTTTAGTATACCGTCCAGCTCATTCTGGTAGTTTCTCTTATTCATCACACGGATACTTTATTTATAGTATCCCACGCCGGACTCAAACACCTTCATATCCTGCTCTCCGGTTATGTTCACGGCTATCCGTTCGCCCTTTCTCTCTATATGGCACATCTTGCCGAATACCCTGCCGTCAGCAGAAAGTATGCCCTCTATCGCATTATAGGATCCGTTTACATTCCAGTATTCGTCCATGGTGATGTTACCATCCGCATCGCAATACTGCGTAGCTATCTGACCGTTCAGAGCGAGCCTGTCTATCCACTCCTTCGGTGCCACGAATCTTCCCTCACCGTGAGATGCGGGATTCACATATACCCCGCCGAGCTCCGCTCCCTGAAGCCAGGGAGACTTATTACTCACTACCTTGGTATAGACCATTTTGGATACATGCCTGTTTATGACATTGTATGTAAGAGTAGGCGAATCTGCCTTTTGCGCATCGGTTATCTCTCCGTATGGTACCAGCCCCAGCTTGATGATGGACTGGAAGCCGTTGCATATGCCAAGCACCAGACCGTCTCTCTTCTGCATGAGATCCTGCATAGCTTCTCTTATCTTCTCATTCCTGAAGGTAGTGGCAAAAAATTTAGCCGAACCGTCCGGCTCGTCTCCGGCCGAAAAGCCACCCGGGAACATCACTATCTGTGCATCATTTATGTGTCTTACATACTCATCTACCGAGCTCTGTATCATGGCAGGTGTCAGATTCCTGAATACACCTATCTCCACCTCGGCACCGGCCTGTTCAAAGGCACGCGCAGAATCATACTCGCAGTTCGTACCCGGCATCACAGGTATAAAGACCTTTGGTACGGCGGTTTTATGACGACATATGTGTACCGAGGGAGCATCGGCCAGCATATCTGGCAGCTTCTCCCTGTCATCGGATGCTCTGGTCGGGAAGACTGCCTCAAGAGTGCCGTCATAGGCATCCTGTATATCGGACAGCTTAAGCTTTGTCTTTCCGAAGGTGATCGTCTGGGTCCTGACCGTACGACCGATCACCCGATACGGCACCTTGATGTTTCCGAGTCTGTCACTGTCTACCTCGGCAAGGATATTGCCGGTCTCTGACAGGAAGAGCTCTTCGGGAAGGAGCGATCCGTCAAGAGTGACACCTATCCTGTTACCGAAGGCCATCCTGGATATCGCGGGAGCTATGCCCTTCTCATCAAGAGCATACGCGGAAAGTACTGCTCCGCCTGCTATCGCCTTTGTGACACCCGCATACAGCTTTATTACCTCTTTGTATACAGGCAGATCATACTCATCTATCGGTATCGTAAACTTCACTATGGTATTGCCTGCCGCTTTGAGCTCCGGAGAGATGATGTTCTTTCCGGCAGCTACATCGACTGCAAAGGAAACCAGCGTAGGCGGCACGTCTATGTCCTCAAAGGTCCCGGACATGGAGTCCTTTCCCCCTATGGAGGGCAGTCCGTACTTCATCTGGGCATCAAATGCACCAAGCAGAGCGGTGAACGGCGCACTCCACCGTCCTGCGTCCTCTGTCATTCTCTTAAAGTACTCCTGGAAGGTAAAGCGTATCTTCTTCATATCTCCGCCGGCAGCCACTATCTTCGCTATGGAGTCCGTCACTGCGTATACTGCACCGTGATAAGGGCTCCAGCTTGATATATACGGATCAAAGCCGTAGCTCATCATCGTCACGCAGTCTGTCGTCTCGCCCAGCGTCGGGAGCTTCGCCACCATTGTCTGTATCGGAGTGGTCTGATACTTTCCTCCGTAGGGCATGAGTACCGTACCGGCTCCTATGGAGGAGTCAAACATTTCCACGAGACCCTTTTGTGAGCATTCGTTCAGATCCGCTACGGTATCGAGCCACTTCTTTTCTACATCTGCAGCCTTAACGGATATCATCTCACGGAAATATGCGTTCTTTTCATCAGGCATGAGCACCTTTACATCTGTCTCCTGATGAGCCCCGTTTGTATCAAGAAAGGCTCTGCTGAGGTCAACTATGGTACTGCCTCTCCAGTGCATCACAAGCCTCGGCTCTTTGGTGACCACAGCTACCTTTGTTGCCTCCAGATTCTCCTCTGCGGCATACCCCATAAATTCCTTCTCATCGGCAGCAGATACCACTACCGCCATCCTCTCCTGAGACTCGGATATCGCAAGCTCGGTTCCGTCGAGTCCCGCATACTTTTTGGGGACCTTATCCAGGTCGATATCGAGTCCGGGAGCAAGCTCACCTATGGCTACCGATACTCCGCCGGCGCCAAAGTCGTTACATACCTTTATCAGACAGGACACCTCGGGTCTCCTGAAAAGTCTTTGCAGCTTTCTTTCAGTCGGCGCATTTCCTTTTTGAACCTCTGCTCCGCATGTCTCTATCGAGGCTGTGGTATGCACCTTGGAGGAGCCTGTAGCCCCGCCTATGCCGTCTCTTCCGGTACGACCTCCGAGCAGGATGACGATATCTCCGGGTGCCGCATCCTCTCTTATGATGTTCTCCCTCGGAACGGCAGCCATTACTGCGCCTATCTCCATCCTTTTAGCCACGTAGTCCGGATGGTATATCTCATGTACATATCCTGTAGCAAGTCCTATCTGGTTGCCATAGGATGAATACCCCTTTGCCGCCCCGCGCACGAGCTTCTTCTGAGGCAGCTTTCCCTTTAGGGTCTTACTCACCGGCAGTGTGGGATCGGCAGCCCCGGTCACCCTCATAGCCTGATATACATACGACCTTCCGGAAAGCGGATCTCTTATCGCTCCTCCGAGACATGTGGCTGCTCCTCCGAAAGGCTCGATCTCAGTAGGGTGATTGTGTGTTTCATTCTTAAACATCACAAGCCACTCTTCTGTCCTTGAGCTTCCCTTTTTATCCTTGAGCTTCACGGGCACTACGATCGAGCAGGCATTGATCTCGTTGCTCTCCTCCTCGTCCTTGAGCTTGCCCTGTTTTTTCAGCTCCTTTGCGGCAAGAGTGCCGAGATCCATGAGATCGATATACTTGTCGCCTCCTTTTTCCGCCTGCCTCTTTCCATAATAATCATTACGTATCTTAAGATACTCTCTGAACGCGTCCTCTATGGGTTTTCTGTAGTAGCCGTCATCGAATCTGATGTTTTTGAGCTCAGTTGAGAAGGTGGTGTGTCTGCAGTGATCCGACCAGTAGGTGTCGAGCACTCTGATCTCCGTCACGGATGGATCCCTCTTTTCATCCCTCTTAAAGTACTTTTGGATATGCTTGAAATCCTTAAAGGTCATGGCAAGCCCCAGAGAAGCATACAGCTCCTTAAGCCTGTCATCCTTCATGTCGCCAAAGCCCTTAAAGTGATCTACATCACCCGGCTCATCATACTTCGTGATAAGAGTGGCTGGCTTTTCAAGTGATACTGCTCTGGAATCTACCGGATTGATCACATATGCCTCTATCTTTTTCCTGTCAGCTGCACTCAGGCTGCCGCTGATGCAATATACCTCGGCAGTCCTGATCACACACTTCGACATATCATTTAAAAATCGTATGCACTGCTCCGCAGAGTCCGCTCTCTGATCAAACTGTCCCGGCAATGCCTCCACGCAGAGCACCGTATCCGTCTTTTCCCTTGGAAAATCTTCCTCGTACAGCTCATCTACCGGCGGCTCCGAAAAAACGGATATGCATGCTTTCCTGTATATATCGTCTCTGATATCCTCTATGTCATATCTGATGAGATATCTCAGACCGGTCATACTCTTTATCCCTACGAAATTCTGTATCTCTTCGTAGAGCTCCTTTGCCTTTACGGCAAATTCTTTCTTCTTTTCGACATAAACCCTTTTTACCATTATCACATACCTCCTGACAGTCCCGGATTTTACTGTTCACACCTTGCAGGTGCTCACAGCAACTCCCGGATTCCTTTCGGCTTTGCATCTGTGCAGAACCCCCGGGTTATATGCAGATACCTGCATCAAATCGATGGCTGATCCGAATGATCACTCAACCTTTACATAAGTGTACAGATCGATCAGCTTTTGAAGCACATCGTGAAAGATACCTCTTTCGGTAGCCTCTATCCAGCGTACAGACTTGTATCTGCCCTCCAGCACATATCTGGACAGTATCGCCCTCAGCAGATCCAGATCTCTGGGCTGGGCATCCTGTATGGCATCCTTTTCCGCCTTTTCCGTCGTGATACGATACTGTCTGTATTTATAGATATAGTTGCGATCTATCAGTGCTGATTCGCCTGCCTCCTTTGCAAACGACAGAAGCGTGGAGTCATATACCGGAAACTTCAGGCTGCTCTTCCCCTGATCTCCGTCATAATCACCTGCCACATCCTTACCCTTTTTGTTTTCGAAGTAGTGGATATATTTTGAAAGCTTCTGTATATCCGCCGCATATTTTACGGTCAGTGCCTCGGTATAGTTCTGACCCTCATATGTCATATCGTTCATAAGCCCACCTCTTGAATCTGCAAAAAGATACCATTTGATTATACCACATATATTCCGACGGGGGCATTTTTGTAATATAATCCATTCAGACCAATCCGCTTTGGGTGTTACTGTTCACACCTTACAGGTGCTCACAGCAAGTGCGCAGAGCTGTCTGAACAGTAACCTTTGGGTCGTAATACCACAGCGCCATGCGCACATGGCATCGTTGCGATCCGGCTGTGAACCGTAGCAGTAGATCACCAAAAAAAGGAGTGATGATAATGACGGAACCCGTCTTCGAGGATATATGTGCAAAAGTGATCTCGCGTGAGCATGAGTCGTCCGGTATCGGAACGCTCAACGAAAAGTCACTCCATGCCGTATTAAAAGAGTACCTTGAGCCTGACAATGAAAAACAGGAGATAAAGATCGGAAGCTTTGTCGCGGATATCTTTGACGGCGAGCGGATCACCGAGATCCAGACGCGCAATTTCCATGGCATGAAAAAAAAGCTCGCCTATTTTCTTGAAAGATATCCTGTCACCATAGTCTATCCCATCCCCAACGAAAAGTACATCAACTGGATCGACCCCTCGACCGGAGAGATCGTCGAAAGAAGAAAATCTCCAAAGAAGCCGCATCCCCAGGAGATGGCTCACGAGCTCATACATATCCTGCCCTATATAGATCACCCCAATCTTTCCCTTCGGATACTCTATATAGACGTGGAGGATTACAGGCTGAAAAACGGTTGGGACAAAAGCGGCAAGAAAGGCTCACAGCGATATGAACGTATTCCCAAGAGTCTTGCCGGTGAAAAGATCATCTCTTCAGTCCGCGATTATACATATTTCCTGCCCGATGACCTCTCCGAAGCCTTCACCTCAAAGGAGTTTTCAAAAAAGGCGCACGTCACAAGGACGTGCACCGGGCGAATGCTCTATATACTCATGAAGACCGGCATCATAAAACGGATCGGCAAAAAGGGCAGAGAATATATATATGCCATAATATGACCCTACTTCTCAAGGAACTGCTGCTGCATCTTTATCTCTTTCGGCACAGGCGCACCTGCCTTGTCTATCTTGGTACAGACTATCTCCATCAGATGCTTTCTCTGAGCCAGCTTGATCTCATATCTTTCTATCAGCTTCTGATACACAGGGCTTGTATTTGCCAGCTTCTGTCTGATATCCGCTGCAAACGGACAGAATCTGAATATGATATCTCTTGATACCTTGTTCAGTCTCAGCGAACCCGAGCTCTCATAAGCCAGATAATTAATATAATCCGAAACAAATACTGCCTTGGACGAGTTTCTCGCAGACTGGAGCTGTGTCTTTATCTTCTCTCTGAGATCCGGTGACAGATCATGGTTCTTCCTGTAAAACTGGAGATAATCACAGAACATCGACGTAAGCGAAGGTACCGTCACATCATTCCAGTGCACACCCTGCTCTCGTCTGCACATTTCCCATCTGAACTCACCCGACAGCTTTATCACATAGTTGCTCACTTCCTTCTCCGGGAAGACAGGCATCATCATGCGTCCGGGGGTGTCCCTGTGCGCGCCCGAGATCTCCTGCCACAGTGCGGATCTTGATCCGCCGTTCGGCATGAGGACTATGTATGGCAGGATCTCTGTGTCGATGAACTCTCTGTTTACTCCGATCTTGGGATCCGAGAATACTATCTGCCTTGTAAAACAGCTGAAATCTATCCTGCGCACCGTATTCAAAGCCTCATGTATATCCTTCCATGTAGCCATCGACTCAGCCGGTGACTTCATGACGCTATCTTCCGTAAATACCGGTACAAAGGATGATATCCTGCCGAAGGTCATGCGCGATCCGTTCCTCATGAAATTGCGTATTTCAAAGGAAGCCTTTTCCTTTTGATCACCAAGCAGCCGTTTCATATCGGTCTGTTTTATCTCTCCGTCATCACATCTCTGCTTTAAGTACTTCGGGTACTCCATATCAAACTCATTCTTTGACGGCTCGGCCTTGCCGTCATATATGAGCCTGATCCACTCATATGCGGTCAGTACATTGCCCTCAGGATCGGGCTCGTAGTCGGCAGCCAGCCTCTGCAGGATCGCGGTATTCTTCTTTCCCGCCAGCTCCTCGCTGACAAATCCGAAGTAAAAGAACATCCTCATCACCAGAGGCATATCCCTGTCCATGATGCTGTGCATAAAAGCACCCTCATAGACATCATAAAAGACCTCCGACAGCTGCCGTCTTAAAAGCCTCGCCTTGTCCGAAGTATCGGTCCTGTCAGGAAGAGCAGTAAAATCTGCGATATATGTCCTGAATTTCTCTGCTTTTTCTTCGCTTACTTCGGAATACTCAAGGATACGATCGAGCGCATCCGACATATCCTCCAGAGGTCCGCCATCCACATCGGCCGGATCGTCCTCATCGTCACCGTCGCTGCCGGAACCCATGAGCTCATTCACAGCCTCGCTGTCATCCATATCCGATCCCGTATCTCCGTCATCAGTATCCGTTTCCTGACCGGACTCGCTCTCCGTCTCTGCATCATCGGTCATGGTCTGCTTTTGCAGTTCATATTCACTCTTCTTTTCAAGCAGCTCGGCAAGGATAAACGAGAGGTACTGGGTGTATTCGTATCCGCTTAAGATAAATCCGGTGCAGAAAGCGATATCCTTTGATGGGAGCATATTCCCGAGAGCTCTGAAAAACTCATACTTCCACACCTGCAGATCATACGGCAGCTTCTCTCCTGTACCGAGCACCTCTATCAGATCCCGGCATGCCTGTATCACCTGAGCCGTCTTTTCAAAAAGCTCCTGTATGCAGCCGTATACAGCCGTGGTGATATACGGCGCTATCTGCGGATTGGCTTTGATGATAGCCTGCACGCTGCCCGGGTTTTTGTACGGATAGGAAACCGTAATGGCGTCTTCCTTCGCCTCATAGTCAAAACGGTACAGCTCTCCCGGATGCTCCATGAGTCCTATCATAGAACCATACGGGAGATCTATGATCACATCGCCGGAAGTGGCGACGAAGGAGCCCTTTATCACTATCTCCAGTTCCTTCACTCGTTCATTGGTCGCATGTAGTATGTCCTTAGACTCTATGGTCTGCTTTGCCATATGAATACCCCTCATCCATAAGATAAATCTCTTCTATGATAGCACATCATCTATCCTATTTCATCAAACTTGGCTTTCATTGTCGGATTGTTTTTTGTAAGCTTCTTTATGGTAAGATCCTCCGCCTTGTCATTTGCCAGTCTCAGATTGTTTTCGGAGGAAAGCAATGCCTTCTTTATCTTTTCCAGATGCTCTATACTCTTATCTATCTCGCTGATAGCCGTATTAAACCTCTCGCTTGCCAGCCGGTAGTTTCTTGCAAAGCCATCCTTGAATGCCGTCAGTTCATCCTCAAATCTGGAAATGTCGATATTCTGCTCCCTGATGGCAGCCAGCTCCCTTTTAGACTCCAGCGACTTCCTTGAAGCATCCCTGAGTATCGTTATCATGGGTATGAACATCTGGGGACGTATCACATACATTTTCGGATACTTATAGGACATATCGACTATTCCTGTGTTGTACAGCTCACTGTCCGCCTCCAGCAGGGATACAAGCACGGCGTATTCGCAGTCTTTTTCATTTCTGTCCTTGTCCAGCTCTTTCAGGAAATCCGTATTCTTATGCTTGGTAGCCGTAGTGTCGGACTCATTCTTCATCTCAAACATGATCGAGATATACTCAAGTCCGTCCTCGAAGTCGCGGAATATATAATCCCCCTTGCTTCCCGTATGGGCATCATTATCCTTGTCAAAATATGCGTTCGCAAATGCTGTCGCCCTCAGCCTGTTAAATTCTATCTCGCAGTGCTGCTCCAGTGTCTCTCCCACCATTTTGGTGGACATACGGGTCTTCAGATCCTTATAATAGGCTATCTGCTCATCCTTTTCCCTGAGCTTCCCGCTGTATTCCTCTTTCAGCTGCTGTCTGGAGAGTTCGATCTCTTTTTCCCTTGCCTTGAGCTTTTCACTCAGGACAGATATCTTCTCCCTGCTGTCCGCGAGCTCATCATCCTTTTCCTTTACAGCTTTTATCACTGCGAGTTCTGTGTTCTTCTCGCTTACATCCTGCTGCCGTCTGTATTCTCCCTCGAGCGATTCATACTTATGCCGTACCTCCTCGAGCTCGGCATGTATCTTTGCCATGTTTTTTTCATGCAGAGCCTCAGTCTCAGTCTTAGACAGCTTAAGAGTGTTTTCCTTATCCCTCTCGTACTGTTCCTTTATGGTCTCGATGTCCTTGTAAAACTCCCTGTCACGTATCTGCTTCGCAAGCGACTCGTAATTGGAATCGTCTATCTGAAATACCTCTCCGCAGTGCGGGCACTTTATCTCCTGCATCAGCTCACCTCCGCCGCTGTCCTGTCACGTCTTGTCCGCATTATAAGGTATACGGCCAGGGTAATGGCACAAACGACCGATACCACATCACTTATATGCTGTACAGGTGTCCCACGGTAGTACACGCGTATGCTCCGTGCACCGCCGGTATATACCCTCACACAGCCATTTCTGCCCTCTTTCGACACGGACAGCCCGGTCCCGCTGTCTGAGTCTGTCGCGGCATATCCCTTATAATAGACAAACGGTACATCCACATACTCCGCAGTATCCGGGACAGAGTCCAGCCGTATCTCGTTTTTATAACGATCCGCCTGCAGCCTGGTGCCGTCATCCGCCACGGCGATGTCAGCCTCAGCTGTCAGTGCTTCCCGGTCATCCGCCGTGACCGGAAGCCACTCTCCCCCTATGATCTCTGCGGTGTGCGATGCATAGGCAAAATAATCATCCGAATATGAGTAATACGGCTGATCGTTCCTCTGCAGTACACATATTTCGGAGTAGAGCATTATACCGGCCGTAATGATGAGCAGCAGTCTCTCCCGGAGCATTGTCCCCTCTGCGTCTCCTGTCGCTGCCTCCGAAGCAAGTATCGAGACATATATCCCGCCGGCAGCTGCGAGCAGCGGTCCTGCCGCCACATAGACTCTCCACGGGAACTGGATGAAGCCCAGCATCCCCTGCAGCCTTTCCCAGGGCATGAGAGACGTTGAAAAAAGAGTGAGCAGCAAACCGCAGATCATGCATATGTCGGCAAACCTCATGCTTTTCCTTATCACAAGCCTTATCAGCAGGAAAAGAAATACCGCTATCCCCATTCTCCCCGTCTTATTATAAAACACCTCCCACAGCTTCACACTCTCATAGCCCAGATCAAATACAAAATCCGTGCCAAAGCCTCCGTCTGACAGCATCTCCAGTACAGGTGCCCAGTAAAACGCAGTAATGGCGAGAGTGACAGATGCCGCCCCTGCAAGCCTGAGGAATACTCCGGGCTGTGAAAGAATCTTCTTTATGTAAACCAATGTGAATATTATGCACAACACTATACAGATGACGGCGGTAATGGTATGGCAAAGCAATACCCCCGTCATACCTGCCACTATAAGCCACGGTCTGCCAAATCCTTTACATGCCAGATCATACAGCCCCGCTATAACGAGGGGGACAAAGATCATCGCAGTATATTCCCCCACTGCGCTCCTTACGTAGATATCATCAATATGGTACTGGCAGAGAGTAAATATGACCGCAGCGGCTAAAGCGGCTGTGTCGCTTTCCGAAATATATCTCACGCTGAAGAAGCATGACAGATATCCAAGAACGATACATACAGCTATAAAAATGTGGAATGAAAGATCGATCCCGACCCCTATCACCCTGAGAAGTGCCGGTATATAGAGCAGCAGATCGGGATAGAACAGCGACGAAGCGTATCCTGTGCCGCCCAAAAACAGCATATTTACACGAAGGAACGGTCTGCCTGCCAGTATCCCTTCTTTGAGTGCCTCTATGCGTAGAAGATGATATGTGATATCATGCCCGCCTATGCAGTTTACGGTAAATAACGGTGCACAGGCAGCCAGTAGGATGATGGCTGACAATGCAGCGTAAAACGCTCTACGACTCATGTAGGTTATTCTATCACAGAAAGCCAAACATCAAAAGGCGGAACGGGTCATAGCCAGCTCTTCCTCCGCATTTTATCCATAAAGACTTGACATACGGCACAAAAATACTTAAAATATCATTCGTTCGTCACAGACGACCATATGTGTTTCGGGGTGTGGCTCAGTTTGGCTAGAGCGCTACCTTAGGGAGGTAGAGGCCGCAAGTTCGAATCTTGTCACTCCGATAATTAGAACCTGTTCACGAAGGATTTATCCGAGTGATTACAGGTTCTTTTATTGGAGTGACCACACTCCGATAATTAGAACCCGTTCACGAAGGATTTATCCGAGTGATTACGGGTTCTTATGCATTTATATATTCCTTTATCTGTCTGTCCATGACAGCGGCTACACGTTTGCCGTCAAAATACGCCCTGCTCCACTCCACTACCTTTTCCATGGCTGTCTCTATATTCCAGCATGGACTCCACTCGAAGGTTCTCTTAATAAGTGAGCAGTCCAGCTTCAGGAAGCCTGCCTCATGAGGTCCGCCGTCATTCTCGCATCTCCATGTGGCAGCAGGATCACCGTCCTCGCAGGTCGCATTCCATTTGTCACAGAAAAGCTGCACCAGCTCTCCCGTGGTACGGCAGTCCGAGTCATCCGGACCTACATTGTAGCTTCCCGCCACACTCCTATCCTCATACTGGCTTGCGGCGATCATCAGATACGCAAATACCGGCTCCAGGACATGCTGATAAGGTCTCGTGGAGTCCGGATTCCTTACCACTATATCCTCTCCTTCACGGACAGCCCTAAGACAGTCAGGTATGATGCGGTCCTTGGCAAAATCTCCTCCGCCTATGACATTACCTGCCCGACAGGTGGTGACAGCTATATCTCTGTCCTTAAAAAACGAATTCCTGTAAGAAGATGTCACGAGTTCAGAGCATGACTTGGAGTTTGAATACGGGTCATACCCGTTCAGCTCCTCATTCTCCCTGTATCCCCAGCTCCACTCCCGATTCAGGTAGACCTTGTCCGTCGTAACGTTTACGACCGACCTGACGGATGGTGTATTTCTTATACACTCAAATAAATTGACCGTTCCCATCACGTTCGTTTCATACGTGTATACTGGGTCTTTGTAGGAATCCCTGACGATCGGCTGCGCAGCCATGTGTATCACTATATCCGGATGCACCTTGTCAAAGACCTCCTGCAGCTTCTTAAGATCTCTCACATCCCCTATTACGTGATTTATCTTGGATTTGATCGATGACATCTCAAACAACGACGGATCTGTCGGGGGCTGTGTGGCATAGCCGGTTACGTCAGCTCCCGCGCCGATCAGCACTCTGCACATCCATGAACCCTTAAATCCGGTATGTCCCGTAACCAAAACTTTCTTGTCTTTATAAAAATCAGCTATCATTTTCTGTCTCTCTCATCTGTCATCCGCTTTTCGTTTATGCGGTTTTTTTGTAAAGATACTAAAAAATAACGGTTCTAATATATATCAAGCTTCATGCATATACTCTGCCCTATCCTGCCTATAGGTACAGCTATCCCTCTTTCCCAATGATCGCGACTTATGCATTACTAATTATTACACGCATACGTTTTGATTGTCTATATCGGCATATGCAATCATTATACAAAAGGCTTCCGAACTATCGTCCGGAAGCCCTTATCATTATGCTGTGCTTCAGTATGATTACTTGACGATGGAAGCAACTCTTCCTGATCCTACTGTACGTCCACCCTCTCTTATAGCGAAGGTAAGACCCTGCTCCATAGCGATGGGATGGATGAGCTCGATGGTCATCTCTACGTTATCGCCGGGCATGCACATCTCTGTCCCGTCGGGAAGAGAGATAACTCCGGTCACGTCGGTTGTTCTGAAATAGAACTGAGGACGATAGTTGTTGAAGAAAGGAGTATGACGTCCGCCCTCGTCCTTGGTCAGTACGTATACCTGAGCAGTGAAGTTGGTGTGGCATGTAACCGAACCGGGTACCGCAAGCACCTGTCCGCGCTCGATATCCTTACGATCTACACCACGAAGGAGTGCTCCGATGTTATCACCTGCCTGACCCTCATCAAGAAGCTTTCTGAACATCTCGATACCGGTAACGACAGTCTTCTTGACATCCTCTCTGATACCTACGATCTCTACCTCGTCGTTGAGGTGAAGGATACCACGCTCTACACGGCCTGTAGCAACAGTACCACGGCCTGTGATGGTGAAGACATCCTCGACAGGCATAAGGAAAGGCTTGTCGGTAGGTCTCTGAGGTGTAGGGATATAATCATCAACTGCCTTCATGAGCTCCATAACCTTATCGCCCCACTCTCCTGAAGGATCCTCAAGAGCCTTCAGAGCAGAACCGCGAACGATCGGGATATCATCGCCGGGGAACTCATACTCATTAAGAAGATCACGAACCTCCATCTCGACAAGCTCGATAAGCTCGGGATCGTCTACCATGTCGCACTTGTTAAGGAATACAACGATGTAAGGCACGCCGACCTGACGGGCAAGAAGCACGTGCTCCTTGGTCTGAGCCATAACTCCGTCAGTAGCTGCGACAACAAGGATAGCACCATCCATCTGTGCTGCGCCTGTGATCATGTTCTTGACATAGTCAGCATGTCCGGGGCAGTCTACGTGAGCATAGTGACGAGCCTCTGTCTCATACTCAACGTGTGCTGTAGAGATGGTGATACCACGCTCTCTCTCCTCGGGTGCCTTATCAATGTTCTCGAAATCAACGGCTGCGTTGCCGGCAACTCTCTCAGAAAGAGTCTTTGTGATAGCAGCGGTAAGAGTAGTCTTACCATGGTCAACGTGTCCGATTGTACCGATGTTTACATGGGGCTTGGTACGTTCAAATTTAGCTTTTGACATTTTAAGTATCCTCCTTATTTTGTACGTCTTTTCCTGACGTATACACTTACCCGCATATGAAACGATTATATTTCAAACGGGCTATAATTTCAAGTTGTTTATTACTTTGACAGTACTTTGTCTGCCACATTCTTGGGAACCTGCTCATAATGATCAAAGAACATTGAGTAGTTTCCGCGTCCCTGTGTCCTTGAGCGAAGATCCGTAGCGTATCCGAACATCTCAGCCAGCGGTACGAAAGCACGCACCATCTTTCCGCCTCCGATGTCCTCCATACCCTCTACCCGGCCTCTTCTTGAGTTCAGATCACCGATGACATCTCCCATATAGTCCTCAGGCATGGTGACATCCACCTTCATGATGGGCTCGAGCAGCACGGATGCACCCTTCTGCATAGCGTCCTTCATGGCCATTGAACCTGAGATATGGAAAGCCATCTCGGATGAGTCGACCTCATGGTATGATCCGTCATATACCACAGCGTGTACGCCTGTGACAGGGAATCCGCCGAGTATACCGGTCTTCATTGCCTCCTCGATACCCTCGCCGATAGCGGGGATGTATTCCTTGGGGATAGCTCCTCCGACTACCTGAGACTCAAACTTGTATGTCTCCTCACTGTTGGCATCCATGGGCTCGAACTTGACTTTACAGTGTCCGTACTGACCGCGTCCGCCGGACTGCTTGATATACTTTGCTTCGATGTCCACAGCCTTTGTGATAGCTTCCTTGTACGCCACCTGAGGTGCGCCGACATTAGCCTCCACATTAAACTCGCGCAGCAGTCTGTCGACGATGATCTCCAGATGGAGCTCACCCATACCTGCGATGATGGTCTGTCCGGTCTCTTCATTGGTATGTGCCTTGAATGTGGGATCCTCCTCGGCAAGCTTTGCAAGCGCCTGACCGAGCTTGTCCTGACCTGCCTTTGTCTTGGGCTCTATAGCGAGCTCGATAACGGGATCAGGGAACTCCATCGACTCAAGGATGACAGGATGCTGTTCGTCACAGATGGTATCACCCGTGGTGGTGAACTTGAAGCCTACCGCTGCCGCGATATCGCCTGAGTAAACCACATCCAGCTCCGTCCTCTTGTTTGCGTGCATCTGAAGTATACGACCTACACGCTCCTTCTTATTCTTAGTAGAATTAAGGATGTATGAGCCTGACTTTAACGTACCCGAATATACCCTGAAGTAAGCAAGCTTACCTACAAAGGGATCTGTCATGATCTTGAATGCCAGACCCGAGAAGGGTGCGTCATCGCTTGAAGGCACCGTAAGCGCATTGCCGTCAAGGTCTGTACCCTCTGCATCAGGTACGTCTGTAGGTGCCGGCAGATACTCTATGACACCGTCAAGGAGCTTCTGCACACCCTTGTTACGATAAGCCGATCCTGCGAAGCAGGGGATGGCATCTCCCGCAATGGTAGCCTTTCTGAGTGCCTTCTTCAGATCGTCTATTGAAGGAACCTTATCCTCAAGATACTGCTCCATCAGATCCTCATCCAGCTCGCAGATAGCCTCCAGTGTTTCCTGGTGCTTCTCCTCGGCCTCATCCTTCATATCATCCGGTATATCCTTTATCTCGACCTCCGTACCCTGCTTATCATCATAGTAATAAGCCTTCATCTCCAGCAGATCGATGATACCCGTAAAGGTGTCTTCCTTTCCGATAGGGATATTCATAAGGATGGTATTCTTGCCGAGACGGTCATGTATAGTCTGGCAAGCATTGTAGTAATCAGCACCGATAGTATCCATCTTATTGATGAATGCAAGTCTCGGTACATGGAATCCGTCAGCCTGACGCCAGACGTTCTCCGACTGGGGCTCGACACCCTCTTTGGCAGAGAAAACGCCTACTGCGCCGTCAAGCACGCGGAGTGATCTTTCAACCTCCACCGTGAAGTCTACGTGTCCGGGAGTATCAATGATATTGATCCTGTGCTCCTCGGCACCCGGCTTAGGTTTTGCACTTTCCTCCAGAGTCCAGTGACAGGTGGTAGCAGCCGAGGTAATGGTGATACCTCTCTCCTGCTCCTGAGCCATCCAGTCCATGGTAGCGGTACCGTCATGAGTCTCTCCGATCTTGTAGTTGACACCTGTATAAAACAGGATACGCTCGGTCAGAGTGGTCTTGCCGGCATCGATATGCGCCATGATACCGATATTTCTGGTTCTCTCCAGAGGGTATTCTCTCTCTTTTGCGTTACCCAAGAATTTATCCTCCAAATAATATCAGTTAAATCAAAAACGATAGTGAGAGAAAGCCTTGTTTGCATCTGCCATCTTGTGCATGTCTTCCTTTCTCTTCACTGCGGAACCTGTATTGTTCGCTGCGTCCATGATCTCGTTAGCAAGTCTCTCTTCCATGGTCTTTTCAGATCTCTGTCTTGAGAACATGGTCAGCCATCTGAGTCCCAGTGCCTGACGACGGTCAGGACGGACTTCGATAGGTACCTGATAAGTGGCACCGCCGACACGTCTTGCTTTTACCTCAAGCTGAGGCATGATGTTCTGCATAGCCTGTTCAAAAATCTCTATCGCAGGCTTGCCTGTTTTTTCCTCGACTCTGTCAAACGCATTGTACACGATCTTCTGCGCTACGCCCTTCTTTCCGTCAAGCATGATGGAATTGATGAGCTTTGTCACTACCTTGTCGTTGTACTTAGGGTCTGCCAGTACGTCTCTCTTTACTATATGTCCTTTACGTGGCACGTTTCTTCCCTCCTTTGTGGGCATACACCCACAGGTACTCACAATCAGATTTACTTGTGTTCGTGCTGAACCTTAATCCAACACAACCTCTTGATCAATTATATTTGACTGATCACTTCTTATCCTTCGGCTTCTTTGCGCCATACTTGGAGCGGGCCTGCATACGATTTGCTACACCGGCTGTATCAAGAGTTCCGCGGATAATGTGATACCTTGTACCGGGAAGATCCTTTACTCTTCCGCCACGGATCATGACGACGCTGTGCTCCTGAAGGTTGTGACCCTCTCCGGGGATATAGCTCGTCACCTCGATACCGTTTGAAAGACGCACACGGGCGATCTTCCTGAGCGCTGAGTTAGGCTTCTTGGGGGTAGCAGTCTTTACGGCTGTGCACACGCCTCTCTTCTGAGGAGACTTTGTGGCTGTCGCCCTCTTCTGTAAAGAATTAAATCCTCTCTGAAGTGCGGGAGCCGTTGACTTCTTTACGGAAGTCTGTCTGCCCTTCCTTACTAACTGGTTGAATGTTGGCATTAAGTTTCACCTCTTTTCTTTTTTGTTTTTGTTGTCTGCCATTCAAAAACAGACTAAATTAGAGCGTGCCCGAAAGACACGCTCTAATATAATAATTCCAATGCATTTGACTGTCAAGAAAAACTTTTACTCCTCGGTGTCGATGACCGTCTCAAGCTCGGGATCGGCAAGGATCTCATCGCCTGTCTCCTCCTCAGCCTCCTCTACAATGACCTCTTCATCGCTGAAGTCTATCATATCTCCGAGCGTAGGACCGTCCGTATTGAGATCGATGTTTCTGTACCTCTTCATGCCGGTACCTGCAGGTATGAGCTTACCTATGATGACATTTTCCTTCATGCCTACAAGCTTGTCGATCTTGCCCTTGATCGCCGCATCGGTAAGTACTCTTGTGGTCTCCTGGAAGGATGCCGCGGACATAAAGGAATCGGTAGCAAGTGAAGCCTTTGTTATACCGAGCATCTCCTGTGTGCCCTCTGCGGGAGTCTTGCCCTCTGATACGAGCCTCTCGTTCATGTCCTCAAAATCAAGGACGTTCATCAGCTCGCCGGGCAGGATATCAAGCGCGTCATACGCTTCAGTCACCCTTATCTTCTTGAGCATCTGGTGCACTATGACCTCGATATGCTTATCGTTGATCTCAACGCCCTGCAGTCTGTACACTCTCTGTACTTCGCGGAGCAGATAGTCCTGTACGGCTCTGAGTCCCTTAATACGAAGCAGGTCATGGGGATCTACGGATCCCTCGGTTATCTCCTGACCGGCCTCTATATGCTGACCCTCGACTATCTTGAGCCTCGAACCGAAAGGTATCAGATAGCTCCTGGCTTCACCGGATTCACTGTCTGTAACGACTACTTCCTTCTTGACTATATCATCCTTGTTTATCAGGGACTCCTCATCCGCATCCTGTTCCTTTACGACTGCGGTTGACTCCTTTTTCTTCTCTCTGATCGATACGTCTCCGTCTATCTCAGAGATTATAGCCAGTCCCTTCGGCTTTCTTGCCTCAAAGAGCTCCTCTACTCTGGGAAGACCCTGAGTGATATCGCTTCCCGCGACGCCTCCGGTATGGAAGGTTCTCATTGTAAGCTGTGTACCGGGCTCACCGATGGACTGTGCCGCAATGATACCGATAGCTTCACCTACCTGTACCGCCTCACCGGTAGCCATGTTTGCACCGTAGCACTTGGAGCATATGCCATTCTTGCAACGGCAGGTGAGTATGGTCCTGATCCTGACCTCCTCTACAGGCTTACCGTCCTTGACTCCCACCGTAACGATCTGCTCTGCGCGTCTGGGAGTGATCATGTGATTGGCTCCTACGATGAGGTTGCCCTTCTTATCATATATATCCTCGCATGAGAATCTGCCTGTGATCCTGTCCTGAAGGCTCTCTATCTCTTCCTTGCCGTCATAGAATGCCCTGACCACCATACCGGGTATCTCGGGTCTTTCTACTGAGCAGTCCTGCTCGCGTATCGTAAGCTCCTGTGATACGTCAACAAGTCTTCTGGTAAGATACCCCGAGTCAGCTGTACGCAGAGCCGTATCCGACAGTCCCTTTCTTGCACCGTGTGCTGACATGAAGTACTCCAGCACGTTCAGTCCCTCACGGAAGTTACTCTTTATGGGAAGCTCTATGGTATGTCCGGTAGTATCGGCCATGAGTCCTCTCATACCTGCGAGCTGCTTGATCTGCTTGTCAGATCCTCTCGCTCCGGAGTCAGCCATCATGAATATGTTATTGTATTTGTCCAGACCGTCAAGCAGATCCTTTGTAAGAGCCTCGTCGGTGTCCTTCCAGGTCTGTATTACCTCATTGTATCTCTCGGTATCGGTGATAAGACCCCTCTTGTAGTTCCTTGATATCTTATCCACCTGATCCTGCGCCTGATCCAAAAGCTCCTGCTTTTGTGCGGGCACGGTCATATCAGAGATGGACACGCTCATTGCAGCAAGTGTTGAATAGTGATATCCCATTGACTTGATATGATCGAGCACCTCGGCTGTCTTGATGGCTCCGTGCGTATTGATCACCTTGGTGATGATCTGCTTCAGCTGCTTTTTGCCTACGAGGAAGTCCACCTCGAGTGCAAGCTCGTTGCCCTTTACGGATCTGTCCACAAAGCCAAGATCCTGAGGCAATATCTCATTAAAGAGGAAACGACCCAGTATGGAATTCACTATACCCGTATAAGACTTTCCGTTTATTTCGCGGGTCACCTTCACTCCTATTCTGGAATGCAGCGTGATATCCTTGTTCTCATAAGCAAGTATGGCTTCGTTTACACTCTTGAATACCTTGCCCTCACCGGGTTCACCCTCTCTCTCCTGAGTCAGATAATAGCATCCGAGGACCATATCCTGTGTAGGTACGTTCACCGGACCTCCGTCTGCGGGCTTCAGGAGGTTGTTCGGCATGAGCATGAGGAAACGACACTCTGCCTGTGCCTCCACGGAAAGCGGCAGATGTACAGCCATCTGGTCTCCGTCAAAGTCGGCATTGAAGGGTGTACAAGCCAGAGGATGCAGCTTGATAGCCTTACCCTCTACAAGTACGGGCTCAAATGCCTGTATTCCGAGTCTGTGAAGTGTTGGTGCGCGGTTGAGCATGACGGGGTGCTCATGTATCACCTTCTCGAGCACATCCCATACCTCAGTATCGAGGCGCTCCACCATCTTCTTTGCGTTCTTAATGTTATGTGATGTCCCGTTTGCCACGAGCTCCTTCATGACAAAAGGCTTAAACAGCTCTATAGCCATCTCCTTCGGAAGACCGCACTGCCATATCTTGAGCTCGGGTCCTACGACTATAACGGAACGTCCCGAATAGTCCACACGCTTACCGAGCAGGTTCTGTCTGAAACGACCTCCCTTACCCTTGAGCATGTCGGAAAGTGACTTGAGCGGACGGTTGCCGGGACCTGTGACGGGTCTGCCGCGGCGCCCGTTGTCTATAAGTGCATCTACTGCCTCCTGCAGCATCCTCTTCTCGTTACGTACGATGATGTCAGGTGTACCCAGCTCGAGGAGCTTCTGCAGTCTGTTGTTTCTGTTGATGATCCTTCTGTAGAGGTCATTGAGATCGGAGGTTGCGAACCTGCCGCCATCAAGCTGAACCATAGGTCTGATATCCGGAGGAATGACTGGTATGCAGTCAAGTATCATCCATGCAGGCTCATTGCCTGACTCCCTGAATGCTTCTATGACCTCGAGTCTCTTTACTATACGTGCTCTCTTCTGTCCCGTAGCACTCTCAAGCTCCTCCCTGAGCTCGTCTGATTCCTTATTCAGATCGATGCTCTGCAGCAGCTCCTTTATAGCCTCTGCACCCATGCCTACACGGAACTTGTATCCATACTGCTCGCGTGCGTTCTGATACTCTGCCTCGGTAAGTATCTCCTTGTATTCCAGATCCGTCTCGCCGGGATCGAGTACTATATAGGATGCAAAATAAAGCACTCTTTCCAGGATACGGGGTGAAAGATCGAGTATCAGTCCCATACGGCTGGGTATGCCCTTGAAATACCATATATGAGACACCGGAGCGGCCAGCTCTATGTGTCCCATCCTCTCACGACGCACGGATGCCTTTGTTACCTCTACTCCGCACTTGTCGCAGATCACTCCCTTGTATCTTATCTTCTTATACTTACCGCAGTGACACTCCCAGTCCTTTGTGGGTCCGAAGATCCTCTCACAGAAAAGACCGTCTGCTTCGGGCTTCAGTGTCCTGTAGTTGATAGTCTCGGGCTTCTTGACCTCGCCGTGTGACCACTCGCGGATCTTGCTCGGGCTTGCCAGACCTATCCTTATAGCATCAAAGGATAAGGGCTCGTATTTGTCTGTCTGTCTGTTTATCATATCCGGCATTTGGTATGACTCCTCTCTATCACTCTTCCGTATCGTAGACAGCCTCATCTGCAGGCTCTTCGTCTACATACGACTCATCATCTATGGTCTCCAGGGTTTGGGTCTCGTCGCTGAATTCCTGAGTGCTATAGCCGTTAGCCCTAAACTCATCTTCATTCGGTCTGCCGTAGAAACGGTCATCGTCAAGGATGTGTCTCATATCGGTATCACCAAACTCAGCCGTCTCCGCTATCTCAACCTCGGTACCGTCATCCTTCAGCACGCGTACATCAAGCCCGAGTGACTGGAGCTCCTTAAGAAGCACCTTGAAGGACTCGGGTATGCCGGGCTCGGGGATATTCTCTCCCTTGATGATAGCTTCATAGGTCTTTACACGGCCTATCACATCATCGGACTTCACTGTGAGGATCTCCTGCAGCGTATATGCTGCTCCGTATGCCTCAAGTGCCCAGACCTCCATCTCACCGAATCTCTGCCCGCCGAACTGAGCCTTACCGCCCAGCGGCTGCTGTGTAACAAGTGAATAAGGACCTGTCGACCGCGCATGTATCTTGTCATCTACCATATGATGCAGCTTCAGATAATGCATGTGCCCGATAGTGACAGGATTGTCAAAATATTCTCCGGTCCTGCCATCTCTGAGCCTTACCTTGCCGTCTCTGTGGATCTCCACGCCCTTCCAGAGCTCTCTGTGATCCCTGTTGTCCGAAAGATACTGTATTACCTCGGGGCGTATCAGCTTCTTATACTTCTTCTCAAAGTCCTCCCACTCGCTGTTGACATAGTCATTCGCAAGCTCGAGCGTATCCTCGATATCTATCTCGTTCGCACCGTCAAACACCGGAGTGGTGATCTTGATGCCGAGAGCCGCTGCCGCAAGTGAAAGATGGATCTCAAGTATCTGTCCGATATTCATACGCGAAGGCACACCCAGAGGATTGAGCACGATATCAAGCGGTCTTCCGTTCGGAAGATAAGGCATATCCTCTATGGGAAGCACTCTGGAGCAGACACCCTTATTACCGTGACGTCCTGCCATCTTGTCTCCCACACCGATCTTTCTCTTCTGTGCGATATATATGCGTACAGCCTTATTCACGCCGGGTGAAAGCTCATCGCCCGCATCTCTTGTGAACACCTTGGCATCCACTACTATGCCATACTCGCCGTGAGGCACCTTGAGTGAAGTATCCCTCACCTCACGAGCCTTCTCACCAAATATCGCACGTAACAGTCTCTCCTCAGCGGTAAGCTCTGTCTCTCCCTTGGGAGTGACCTTTCCTACCAGGATATCTCCTGCCCTGACCTCGGCACCTATACGGATGATGCCGTTCTCATCCAGATCTCTGAGTGCCTCTTCGCCGACACCGGGTACATCGCGTGTGATCTCCTCAGGTCCGAGCTTGGTATCTCTTGACTCGCACTCATACTCCTCTATATTTATGGAAGTAAATACGTCATCTCTTACCAGACGCTCACTGATAAGTACCGCGTCCTCATAGTTGTAGCCCTCCCATGTCATGAATCCGATCAGCGGGTTCTTGCCGAGAGCGAGCTCCCCGTTTGAAGTGGAGGGTCCGTCAGCGATCACCTCTCCGGCTTCGATATGCTGTCCCTTTACGACTATGGGTCTCTGGTTGTAGCAGTTTGACTGATTGGATCTCATAAACTTGGACAGCTTGTAATCCGTCTTTGTTCCGTCATCATTTGCCACAAGGATCGTGTCGCTCTGTGAAAGAAGTACCGTACCGGGCTGCTCAGCCACTACGCAGACACCCGAGTCTACGGCAGCCTTTGCCTCCATACCCGTGCCGATGATGGGTGCCTCTGTAGTAAGGAGCGGCACCGCCTGTCTCTGCATGTTCGATCCCATCAGCGCACGTGTAGGGTCATCATTCTGCAGGAAGGGTACAAGAGTCGTAGCCACAGAGAAGACCTGTCTCGGAGACACATCCATAAAATCAAACATACTCTTCTCGTACTGCTGCGTCTCATCCTTGAAACGTCCGGATACCATACGGTTTACAAAATGACCCTTATCATCGAGAGGCTCGGAAGCCTGAGCTACATGATAATTGTCTTCTTCGTCCGCAGTCATATATATGACCTCGTCCGTTACCCTCGGATTGTCCGGATCGCTGTGATCCACCTTTCTGTAGGGAGACTCCACAAAACCATACTCATTGATACGCGCGAAGCAGGCCAGTGAGTTGATCAGACCGATGTTCGGTCCTTCGGGTGTCTCTACCGGACACATGCGTCCGTAGTGTGAATAATGTATATCTCTGACCTCCATGCCCGCACGGTCTCTTGACAGACCACCGGGTCCCAGAGCGGAAAGCCTTCTCTTGTGTGTCAGCTCTCCAAGCGGATTGTTCTGATCCATAAACTGAGACAGCTGGGATGAACCGAAGAACTCCTTTACCGCCGCAGTAACAGGCTTGATATTGATCAGCTGCTGCGCCGTGACCGTGGTGATGTCCTGAGTGGTCATCCTCTCACGGACTACTCTTTCAAGTCTTGACAGACCGATCCTGTACTGATTCTGCAGGAGCTCTCCTACCGCACGTATACGACGGTTCCCCAGATGATCGATATCGTCTTTATTTCCTATATTATACTCGAGATGCATATTGTAGTTTACAGATGCGAAGATATCCTCATGCGTGATATGCTTCGGGATAAGCTCTGCGATATTATGCCTTATCGCATCCTTCAGAGCCTCGGGCGTATCATTCTCCTCCATGAGCTTTTCGAGCGCAGGATAATAAACGAGCTCCGTCACACCGTAATCTCTCGCGCTCTCTCCCTTGGGGAACTCGATATAATGGTTGATGTCTACCATCATGGAAGACAGCACCTTTACATTTCTCTTGTCGGTCTGGATGAGTACGCTTCTTACCGCGCTGTTCTGGATCTCATCGGCAAGCTCTCTCGTAACGACAGTACCTGCCTTTGCCTCCAGTCCGTTCTTGCCGGGCAGCTTCACTACCTCTCCGGTAGCGGGATCGAGTGCATCCTCCGCGAGCACCTGTCCCGCGATACGGTTCCTTAAGGAAAGCTTCTTATTAAACTTGTATCTGCCGACCTTGGCAAGATCATATCTTCTCGGATCAAAGAACATACCCTCAATAAGAGACCTTGCGCTCTCTTCGGCAAGAGGCTCGCCGGGACGTATCTTCTTATAGAGTTCAAGAAGCCCGTCCTTTACGCTCTCTCCGGGATCCTTTGAAAGTGAAGCGACTATCTTGGGCTCTTCTCCGAAGAGGTCAAAGATCTCCTGATTGGTGCCAAGCCCAAGCGCACGCAGCAGTACCGTGATAGGCACCTTTCTGGTACGATCCACATGCACGTAGAATATATCGTTGGAATCGGTCTCATACTCAAGCCATGCTCCTCTGTTGGGGATCACTGTGCATGAATACAGCTTCTTACCGAACTTATCATGATCTATGCCGTAATAGATACCGGGTGAACGTACGAGCTGTGATACGATGACACGTTCAGCTCCGTTTATGACGAAAGTACCTGTATCGGTCATGATCGGGAGATCACCCATGAATATCTTCTGCTCCGTATTATCGCCCTCAGGCTTCGATGCGTTGTAAAGACGCACTGTCACTTCAAGCGGAGCCGAATATGTGGCATCTCTTGCCTTACACTCTTCGATGCTGTACTTTACCTTGTCTTTGTTAAACTGGTAATCGACAAACTCCATGGAAAGATTCCCACTATAGTCATTGATCGGGGAAATATCCTCGAACGCCTCCTTGAGGCCTTCATTAATAAACCAGTCATACGACGTCCTCTGTACTTCTATGAGATTCGGCATATCCAGGACTTCTTTCTGTCTCTGGAAGCTCATCCTCAAGTTCTTGCCGCTGTAGACTGGGTATACTCTGTTCTTTTCCATTAAGCTTTCACCCCGTGAATATAATTATGGTTTGTAGTTACTGCACCTTGCAGATATGCGCCGAGATTACGGCGTTTACGGCATGATTTAGAGACAAAGAAAGCCTGTGCCGCCACAAAAGTGCAATCTACATGGTAACACAAGCTTTCTTATGAAGTCAACAATTATTTTTTTATTTTACTTCAGGGTAACCTTTGCGCCCTCTGCCTCAAGCTTAGCCTTTATGTCATCAGCCGTTGCCTTGTCTGCTGCCTCCTTGAGTACCTTGGGAGCGCCCTCAACGAGATCCTTTGCCTCCTTCAGGCCGAGACCTGTAGCCTCACGTACGACCTTGATGACCTTGATCTTGTTAGGACCAACCTCTGTCAGCTCTACGTCAAACTCAGTCTTGTCCTCTGCAGCTGCTGCTCCGCCTGCTGCCGCTCCGCCTGCCGCTACTACGACACCTGCTGCCGCTGATACACCGAACTCCTCCTCGCAAGCCTTAACGAGATCGTTAAGCTCGAGTACGGTAAGCTCTTTTATAGCATCAATGATTTCTTCTTTTGTAAGTTTAGCCATTTCTATTCCCTCCTAAAAAAATAGTTTGATCTACGATTATTCCCCGGACTTTGCTTCTGCCTCAGCCGCGGGTGCTGCTTCTTCCGCGGGTGCTGCTTCTGCTGCAGGTGCCTCTGCCGCAGGTGCCTCTGCCGCAGGTGCTGCTTCTGCCGCAGGTGTTTCTGCCGCGGGTGCCTCTGCTGCAGGCGCTGCTTCTGCCGCAGGTCCCTTCTCAGCTATCTGGTTAAATACCCTTGCGATATTGGACATGGGTGACTTCCATGAACCGAAGAGTCTGCCGAGCAGCTCTTCTCTTGAAGGAACATTAGCAAGCTCCTCGATACCTTTTACATCGTAATAAGTACCCTCGATGACTGCGCCTTTGATCTCCAGCTTGTCCGCTGTCTTCGCGAACTTTACAAGTATGCGGGCGGGAGCCGTGACATCTTCCTCTGCAAGAGCAAGCGCCGAAGGTCCGTCCAGATGCTTGTCGAGCTCTGCGAAGTCACTGCCTTCGAATGCTCTCTTCATCATGGTGTTCTTATAAACCTTGTAGGTCACTCCTGCCTCACGCAGCTGTCTGCGAAGCTGTGTGTCCTGCTCCACGGTCAGACCCCTGTGATCTACAAGCACTGCTGCATGCGCATTCTTGATCTTCTCGGAGATCTCGTCGACTATGGGAGCTTTGAGTTCTACCTTTGCCATTTAGCTTTACCTCCTTATAGTATTACCGAAAAACAAAAAGTCCCTTGCCTGAAAAGACAAGGGACAAAAATTCCACACAATAAATATAGTAAGAACTTTCTCCTCGGCAGGCGTCACTGACTTACGGTACGATCAGCTGTTTCTGATCCATCCACCTGCTGTCTTCGGCAAGTAAAGATGATACTACTCTCTCTGTGTATGTGTCAAGCATTTTACAGGGCTTTTTTTATTGCCTCCAGAAAATCCCCGTAATCCTCAAATGCGGGCAGCTCGGGATGATCCTTTTTGATCTGCTCCGTGCTCCTGAAAAGAAATCCTGCCTTTGAAGCCTCTATCATTGCCAGATCGTTGAACGAATCTCCTGCCGCTATGGTCTCGAAGCCTATGCTCTGCAGTGCTTTTACCGTAGTGAGCTTTGACTTTTCGACCCTCATCCTGAAGCCAGATATCATGCCGTCCGGCTCTGCCACCAGGGTGTTGCAGAAGATGGTCGGCCATCCGAGCTTCTTCATGAGAGGAGCTGCAAACTGCTCAAAGGTATCTGACAGTATCAGCACCTGCGTGAGAGATCTGAGCTCATCAAGAAACTCTTTCGCTCCCGGCAGAGGATCGATCCTTGCGATAACATCCTGTATCTCTTTAAGACCCAGTCCGTGCTGCTTTAATATATCAAGCCTTCCGCGCATCAGCTTGTCGTAATCAGGCTCGTCGCGTGTAGTCTTCCTGAGCTCCGGTATGCCGGAGGTCTCAGCGAAGGCTATCCATATCTCGGGCACAAGCACTCCTTCAAGATCAAGGCATACTATGTTCATAGCTTCTTACTTCTCGTACTCTATGACTTCTTTGCAGAGGATATGCCTGGGCAGTCCGTTCACATAGATGGGTGTGAGCTCGCCTATGATGAGAGGGCGCGCATACTTCACGTACTCATCCGTGATAGAGCATCCGTCAGCTCCGATGTACTCATCGGGTACGGCTCTCTCGACATTTGCTATCTGGTGTATATCATAGGAGGAAGTGCCGCACTCATAAGGTGATGTGCAGTCTCTCTTGAGTATGATCATCTCTCCGGTCTTGCCCTGATCCGCTGCTACCACGGCATCATGTCCTACCTGGAATGCCTCGTTGATATCGGTAAGAGAAGCGATATGTGTGCCGGCTCTCTGAAGCGTGGAGAGCTCTACGGCTCTTGTCTTCAGTCCGTACTCTGCCGCGATCCTGTGCGCGAGAGTAGTAGCGGTACCGCCCATCTGCTTGTGTCCGAATGCGTCCACGGGAACAGAGTCGGCCTCAAGCTCACATACATATCTGCCGTCAGCAAGCTTTACGCCCTCGGATACTGCTATGACCACTGAAGTCCTTGTCTCGGAAAGAGTCTTTACCTTCTTCATGAACTCATCCATGTCAAAGGTTCTCTCGGGCAGATAGATCGCATCCACACCCTCGCAGTCGGGACCCTTGGCAAGAGCAGCCGCTGCCGTAAGCCAGCCGGCATTCCTTCCCATGATCTCTACTATACATATGGTAGGCTTCTCGGCTCCGAATGATGCGTTATCCCTGATGACCTCCTTGAGAGAAGTAGCGATATACTTTGCGGATGAGCCGTATCCGGGACAGTGATCCGTGATAGGCAGATCGTTATCTATTGTCTTGGGTACGCCCATGAACTTCTGTGTCTTGCCGTGTGCCGCCGCATAGTCTGAAAGCATCTTGACGGTATCCATCGAGTCATTACCGCCGGCATAGAAAAGATACTGTATATCATGCTTCTCCATGATCTCGAATACCTTCTCATATACATCCTCATGTCCCTCGATCTTGGGCATCTTGAAACGGCAGCTTCCAAGGAATGCAGAAGGAGTACGCTTTAAGAGCTCTACGCCAATATCATCCGAAAGATACTCATCCAGATCGGTGAGCTTATCCTTTAAGAATCCCTCGATGCCGTGCACCATACCATAGACCTTATTTACGCCGAGCTTCTTTGCGGCAACGTATACGCCTGCTACAGATGAGTTGATGACGGCGGTAGGTCCGCCTGACTGTCCTACTACAATGTTTCCTTTCATTTTAGCCTCTCCTTTATATGTTTAATGAATAAATTGGATCACGAAACAGTTCGCTAATAGAGTATTTTATCCTATAGACCGTACATTTACAACACCTTTTGACACCCACACCCTTTAAGGTTATGATATGGTGCAGTTGGGATATATGCGCCGATGTTGGAATGTGCTATGAAAGTGTTCTCAATGGACAACGGAGCGGCCGCTTGCGGACAGCTCCGATTGGACATTAGAGAACCTGATCCGCATGAGCAAGCAGGCCGACAGGCCGGATTGCGAAGGCGGAGCGGCGATTGCGAGAGCAGTGTTTTGCATGGCAAAACACGAAGCGGAGCAATCGACTATCATAAATATATATATATATATTATAAATTGTATATGCGCCGATGTTGGAATTGGCAGACAAGCAGGATTTAGGTTCCTGTGGGTTTTCCCGTGTGGGTTCAAGTCCCACTCGGCGCATTTCTATAAGCCCCGATGCCACGAGCACATGGTGCTTTTTTTATTTCTTATCGTATATCTCCTGCAGAGCCTTGATCGCTCTCGAGAGCTTCTCGTGGTCATAATCTCCTTCTCCGAAGCTTACGACACCCCTTAACGGCGAGAACCTCAGCATATCCTGCACCATACGCTCGCTTATCGTCTCGGATGACTTTGTCTTTTCTTTATTATCAATATGCAGATAAGAGTTGACGAGAGGCTTTAGTACCTCGGCATACTTCGGATCTCCCAGCAGATCTCCGAAGCAGGTATTCTCGGTTATTGTCATGGGAAGCTTCACGGCAGATTCGATGCTCACCTTTTTCGTGTACTGGATATCCCTTGAAGACGAACCAACTTCAAGACCGTAATCTCCCGGAGCCACATACCAGTCGTGTATATCTTCATTCCAGTAGGCAAAGGCTCTGCTGTCGAGCTCAAAGGTGACTGTCTTGGTCTCGCCCGCTCTGAGCGATACCTTGTCAAAACCTCTCAGCTCATGCACCGGTCTCGGTATGCCGTCCTGCGGCGCCGCCACGTATAGCTGCACCACCTCCTTGCCGGCCATCCTGCCGATATTGGTCACATCCACGGAGACCGTAAGCGGATCGCCCGATTTTATCTTTCTCTTCGATAGCTTGAGATTGGAATACTTGTACGTCGTATAAGACAGACCGAATCCAAACGGGAAGAGGACGTCCATCTCTTTGGTATCATAATATCTGTAGCCTACAAACACTCCTTCCGCATAATCCACTCTGTCCATGTATCCGGGGAAGTTAAGATAGGAAGGATTGTCGGACAGCTTCACCGGAAAAGTCTCCGGCAGTCTGCCTGAGGGATTGGCCTTGCCGAAAAGCAGATCGTATTCCGCAGAGCCTACATTCTGCCCGCCCAGATACATCTCAAAGATGCCCTTTACCCTGTCCGCCCACGGCATCTCGACCGCTGACCCATTGTGCAGGACGACGATCACATTTGGCTGTACGTCAAGCACCTCTTCTATCAGTGCATTCTGATTATCGGGCAGTCTCATATGACTCCTGTCATATCCCTCGGACTCGAATATTTCCGGCAGTCCGGCAAATATCACCGCAACATCGCTCTTCTTTGCAGCATTTACTGCTTTGGCGATAAGATTTCTGTCTGTTTCCTCCTTATCCACGTCATAGCCGTCGGCATAAACCAGATCATGACCCTTGCCCTTTGCGGCATCCATAAAGGATGTCACCTTGTATGAATTGACATGTGAGCTGCCTCCGCCCTGGTATCTGGGAGACTTTGCAAATCTGCCTATGACAGCGATCGTATCATGGGGGTCAAGCGGAAGTACTCCGTCTTCATTCTTTAGAAGCACTGCGCTCTCGGTCGCTATCTTGCCCGCAAGCTCATGATCCGCTTCCTTATCCCATTTTGTGTCTTTTTGCTTCTTTGAGACATATCTGTCCACCCATTTCAGTATCCTCTCCACAGTATTATCGAGAGTCCTGACCGAAAGCGAACCCTTCTCGACTGCAGCTATGATCTCACGGTCATTTATTCCGTAGGATCCGGGCATCTCCAGATCGAGTCCGGCTGCAAGCCCCTTTACCCTGTCATTTACCGCGCCCCAGTCGCTCATCACCACTCCGTCAAATCCCCACTCGTCACGAAGTATGTCAGTGAGATAGGTCTTATTCTCCGACGCGTGCAGTCCGTTGATCCTGTTGTATGAGCACATCACAGTCCACGGCTTTGCGTTCTTTACCGCACCCTCAAAAGCCGCAAGATATATCTCGCGCAGAGTGCGCTCATCTATCTCCGCACTCTCCGTAAGTCTTCTGGTCTCCTGATTGTTTGCAAGAAAATGCTTTATCGACGTACCGACATTCCTGCTCTGTATACCCTTGATAAGTGCTCCCGACAGCTCTGTAGCTACCAGTGGATCCTCCGAAAAATACTCAAAATTTCTCCCGCAAAGCGGCGACCTCTTTATATTTACAGCCGGGCCGAGGATGGTGGATACATTCTCTGCCTGACACTCTGCGCCGAGTGCCTTTCCCATCTTATTAAGAAGTCCCCTGTCAAATGAGGCAGCTGTAGCACATGCAGCCGGAAAACAGACTGCCTTTATGCTCTCGAAGTCACCCAGATGATCCTGCGATGCCGGCTGCTTTCTCAGCCCGTGAGGCCCGTCACTCACCATTATCTCAGGTATTTTCTGACTCTTTACCGCCTTTGTATGCCAAAAATCCCTTCCCGAACAAAGAGATGCTTTCTCCTCCAGAGTCATTGACGCTATTATTTTTTTGTAATCCATGAAAACCCCCTTTTATATTTATAGAAATATTACCCACAGCTTATGTACCCACATATCGCTGCCGAGGGCAGATGACCTGTATTTATTACAGTATAGCACAACTCAGTTCTTCTGCCATGCCGAAAGTGACCCTTGTCAGCCCTCCGGCACGCCTGGCCAGTGTACACATGATCCTTCCCGTCACCTCACGCCATTCATCATCCTCAGCTGCCTCGGGTATGATGCCTGATCCGATCTCATCACAGACGATGACGCAGTCGGGATGCGACCTGATGTATGCCTCTATGATCTGAGCCGGATCCAGTCCGTATTCCAGCGCACTCCTGATAAAAGACTCCAGATGATAGAGGATGTCGTACCCATCCATCTCTTTCCTTATATCCGGTGCCGGAAGAAATGCCATATCGAGCACAGCCTCCTCTTTTACCCCGTATGTGTCCATTACATATTTCAGCTTGCCGCCGTATCTTCCTCCTGTAATAAGCTTCATATCTCCATCCTTATCTCACGAATAATCAACGCTCATCAGGCAGAGCCCCGCTGCCGGAGCCGTCGGACCCGCCTGCTGTCTGTCAAGAGAATCTATTATGCGCGGTATATCATCCGCCTGCATACTGCCGGTACCGACCTCCAGCAGCGTGCCTGTCATTATACGCACCATATTCTGTAAAAAGCCGTCGCCGCAGTAATCGATCCTTATATAAGGACCGTCTTCACGTATATTAATGCTCTTTACGGTACGCACCGTGGACTTCTTCATATGGGGATTGCCGCAAAACGCCTTAAAATCATGTGTTCCCGTCATATAGGCTGCAGCTTCCCTCATTGCCTGCACATCCGGCTTGTTTTCCATGACGGTGACATACTTCCTGTCAAACACCGGCTTGTAGGATGCATGCCAGAGTGTGTATCTGTAGGTCTTGCTCACAGCATTATATCTCGAATGAAATCTCTGGCTCACGGTCACCGCCTGTTTTACAGATATGTCTCCGGGCAGATACCGGTTTAAGTGATCGCATATCTCGGCATCAGTCTTTTCCGTAGAGATCATGGCATTCGCCACCTGACATTTCGCATGTACTCCCGCGTCCGTCCTGCCGGAGCCTATGAGCTGTACCCGCTTCGCATCATCAGGTATCTCGTCGCACCCAAGCACCATCCTGGTCAGGACATCCTCTATCTTGCCCTGTATCGTCATCTCTTCTCCGGGCTGCCTCGCCCAGCCTCTGTATCTGGTGCCATCATAAGAGATATATAATCTGACGTTCCTTTTTTCCTTTTCCATCGGGTGACCTCCGTCCTGACTTTTAGTATAATACAAACATGGATAAAAAGGTTTTATTTTTTGATATCGACGGTACGCTGTGGAACTGGAAGAACGAGATCCCCGACAGCACGGCAGAAGCCGTGAGAAGAGTCAGAAAATCCGGACATCTCGCCTTTATCAATACAGGACGGACCAGAGGGTATGTGAGAAACGAAGCCCTGCTCGGCATAGGCTTCGACGGGATAGTATCAGGCTGCGGTGCCATGATAGAGTACGACGGCAGAGCGGTCTGCGATTCACAGATACCCCGTGAGCTTGCTGCAGAGATAGTGGAGGCTGTACGCAGATACGGGTGCAGACCCATACTGGAAGGCAGTGAATACCTGTACATGGATGCTGAGGACTTCAGGAATGACTGGTACGGTAAAAAGCTGACACGTGAGCTCGGCGACAGACTAAAGAGCATAAAAAACGAATGGGGCAAATGGGAGATCCAAAAGCTCTCGCTAGACACCAGAGACGGTGATATAGACGGCTGTGAAAAGGAGTACGGAGACCGGTTTGATTTCATAAAGCATGATCTGTCCGTATGCGAGCTTGTCCCTTCCGGCTTCTCCAAGGGCACCGGAGTGATAAAGGTCTGTGAGCTGCTTGGCATCCCGGTATCGGACAGCTTTGCTTTCGGAGACAGCGTAAACGATAAAGAGATGCTTATCGCCGCCGGCACAAGCATAGTAATGGGCAGTGCACGTGACGGAGTAAAAGATTACGCGGACTATGTGACCACACCGCAGGAGGAAGACGGCATATGGAATGCCTGCCGTCATTTCGGACTGATATAAAGGTGTGACATGACCGTCACGCCTTTTGATTAAACTCCACTATTTTCATAAAAGTCTCTTCGGAGATATCGTGCTCCATCTTGCACGCGTCCTTCTGCGCGTTATCGGTACCCACTCCAAGATTTTCCAAAAAGAGTGTAAGCTCCTTCTCGCGTGTGTATATCTTAGTGGCAACCTTTCTCCCCATTTCGGTCAGCTCGATATGATTGTTCTCATCCATAGTGATATAGCCGTTCTCCCTTAGACGCTTCATGGCTATGGATACACTGGGTTTGGAAAAGCCCAGCTCCACGGCTATGTCTATGCTTCTGACATTCCCCTTCTGCTCCTTTATCTTAAGTATGGACTCCAGATAATCCTCTGCTGATTCATGGATATTCATTACCGCCTCCGTTCCGTATGCCCCAATCACACGTCAAAAACTATCTGTACATCTTTATTATCGACTGAGCTTCCTTCTTAAACTGCCTGACCACATTATCGGGACCGGTTATTTTGGCCTCACCGCCGAGTCCGAATATCCATCCGAAGAACTGCTCGCTCACAGCCACCTCCACGCTTGTCTGCGACCAGCCTTTTTCTCTTGTTGCACGTACAGGTATGTCTCTGCCGAAGCGATCGATCATCACACCTACTATCTCGTTTTTGAAGGCTATCCTTACCTTCTGCTCCTTGCCCGAATACATGCCGAATTTATTCCTCGCGTAAGCAGCCATATCAAAGTTTTTGAAGAGCTGACGTCCCTCTCTTTTGCTTCCCGTGAGCTCTATATGCCTCATCTTATCGACTCGGAAATGCTTTATCTTATCGTCAGCCGGATCGTATGCCACCAGATAATAGTTCTCATCATCCCACATCAGTGCCCAGGGGCTTATCTCATATACTCCCTTCTCCGTCGGCACCAGCTGCCTGTGCAGATCCCATCTCATATATTCCATGGATATGCTGTTGTTATGACTTATCGCAGTATGAAGCTTATCCACATTATAATAAATGCTTTCGTTCATGGTCTTGATACGTCCGTGTACCACTACCTGACGCTTCAGCTGCGCCGCCTCATACTCACTCGAAAGTCCCGTGAGCTTCTTTATGAGCTCTGCGGACTTCTTCTCCGTAATAAACTTTGAAGACTGTATCGCATCCACCAGAAGCTTCAGCTCGGCCAGTTCAAACTGCTTTTTTCCGACATGGTAAAAATACCCTCTGCCGATCTGCTCGCCTATCACATCGATACCCAGTGTCCTGAGTGCCTCCATGTCATCATAGAGACTCTTCCTGTCCGCAGTCACCCCGTAATCCTCGAGATGATCCTGTATCTCAGGCATCGTCAGCGCGTGATCATCGTCTGTCTTCTCCACCATGATCTTCGCGAGATAGTAAAGCTTCAGTTTTTGATTTGTACCCTTAGGCATGATGTCACCTCCTGTCAGATCATCCGTCAGCGGAATATGACCTGTTTACCCTTTTGTGCTACCGCGATATAAGTCTTTCCGGTATTTATCTGTATCTCATTCCCCATGTCATCAAAATAACGTGTCGGGGTATAATCGCTCGACTTGTTCCAGTTTATATGTATTCCTCTGCCTTTTGTGAAATAATATCCGTCCTCGCCCGAATCTATCATGGCAAACCCGAGATACCCTTTTTTGTCCAGCGTTTTGCTCTTTGTATTCTGCACTATGACATTGGTAAAGGATATCTGCTGTCCTGTGATCGCATCCTTTTGGGCGGCTCCGTGCAGGTACTTGTAGTACTTGCCGTCAGCGGCATTGTAGGTAAGCTTTGACTTGCTGTAAGGGAATACCTCCGCCAGATCTACCGTGGATGCACTCACGGCATTGCTGTACTGTGACAGATCATTCACGCCGGATGCGAATTTAAAGTGCGAGGGGTTGTAGAGTCCCGCTCTGAGATTAAGCGAATAGCCCTGCTGCATCGCAGCCTTCTGTATGCCGGAAGCGGAAATATATGCATTGTGCGGTGCCGATCTGTCGTCTGTGCGGAAGAAATACCCCGCTCCGGGGGCCTTGCCTCCGACCCCGTATTCATAGGTGCCCGACAGATTGTTCATATCGGCGGCATTGATCACACCCTTCATATATGCCACTCCGCCGAAGTGTATAAGGATCGGATCCCATTCCTTTGCCGCATAAATATAGTACAGTCTGCAGCTCCTCAGATTGCCTATGCGGCTCATCCCCTGCCAGTCAGGTATGATCGCCATCTGCCTGGAGATGCCTCCCTCCTCCATTATCTCATAGAGTATATCCGCGCGTCCTATACCGTATGAAGGCTGCGCAGCCTTGTCCGTCGGCATCATCACGGCTATGGGTCTGAGATTTGCCTGCGCCGTGCTCACCGGTTCATTGGTATATACGCTTCGGGTCGAGCTCGTGGTATAGGTACCGTATACTCCCTTCGGAACCGCAGGAGAATTGTCCTCCGCTCCGTCCGGTCCCTGCGTATCTATATCAGTGATCTGTGACGGATCTATGGCTCCGCTGCCCGTGTCTGATGCGATAGCACTGTCCGCAGCTGTCGACACAGTATAGTGCCCGAGATATTGCCCATAATAATTTGCATACGCATAACTGTATTTTCCTACCGGCGCAGGTGCCCCCGTACCAAGTGTCCTGTATGCCGCCGACTGTCTGGCATTGTTCATGATACCGGCATCTATGATAGCCGCATAAGTCGCGACATTAAACGAAGCGTTGCCCGCACGACCCTCGGTCACTCCCACTTCCACGAAATGCCTGAGCAGCTCAGGTGGGTTGTTGCCTATGGATGCTGCCACATCGGGATTGTGGGTAAGATAATATGTCGCGTCAAAGACCTTTGAATAATCCCTTCCGTTATAGGTCGTCGCGGTCACTGCAGCCGCCGGATGGTTGAGCAGATACGGATTCTTCAGACAGCTCGTGAGCACATTGTAGAAAGCATCCGGTTTGCCCTCCTTCTTCCCCAGGTACTCCGCGCAATAAGCAGACAGAGTATTGTAGTCCATTATATATCCGTTATCGAGAAGCATCTCAAGATTACGGTAGCAGTTCTTCGCCATATCTATGCTTATCTGCGTGCCGCCGAGCGCTTTTTGATCCGCAAATGTCCAGTAGGTATTCTCCACTTCCGTAAGATATACCGGAGACCATACCGTGGAGTCGCTTGAGCCGAGCTTCGTCTTCATGTCGGCTACTGTCGTAAATACGGTGTTGCGCTTTACGACCGTCGCTGCTCCCGCTCTTGCCGGAAAGACCAGTCCGGTAAGGAGCACTGTCACAGCGAGTATGATCCCTGCCGCTCTTTTGATCATATATAAATCCTCCCCAAAAAATGATTGTAAAATTATACCATAAAACATGACGGGTGTACTACTTTACACTTCCCCCCATAATATCCGATTGATCTGACAGCGATCTGTCAAACCATTGTCCTGCTCTTAAACGCTCCGGGAATAAAATACAGCCCCCGTATGGAAGCTGTATCCGGTCTGAGCTGTATTTTGCGGCGAACCCTATAATGCGCTGTCTACGAAAAGTCCCTTTCCTTCGGGATGATCCAGTGCGGTCCTGAATGTCTCCTGAAAACTCTGAGGCTTCTCGCTTTGTTCCGGCTTTATCTCAGTCAGAGGCTTCGCCATCCTTCGAGACGGATCAACAAATTGACTGATCTTATTTGCCGTTACGCTTGATATCCCCATGACGCCACCTCCTGTTCTTTTACATCTTATCACTATGCCCCATTTAAATCCAGTTTTTTTAATGGTTGAAATACCACAGCTATTATCTGTGATCGGGTATATAATAATCATAGGAGTTGCAGTAATGATATGGAGATCTTCAAGGCAGAGTATGGTATAGACGGAGACATAAGGAAGGGATACTGAATAATACTATGATGAATGAAAAGGTTAATAACTGGCTGAAGGATAAAGGTCTGGCAGACAGGATTACGGAGCATAATGAAACCATAGATACTGTGGAACATGCAGCCATGCGGATAGGATGCACTGAAGCGGAGATTGCAAAAACGTTATCCTTTATCGTAGATGAGAAGCCTGTGATCGTTGTGATGGCAGGGGATGGCCGTGTGAACAGTTCCAAATTCAAAGCACAGTTTCATACGAAGCCCCATATGGTTCCGAGGGAACAGGTAGAAGAGCTTATCGGATTCCAGCCCGGAGGAGTATGTCCGTTTGGAGTACATAAAGGAATACCAATCTGGCTTGATGTATCCATGAAACGCTTTGATTATGTACATCCTGCAGCAGGCAACGAATATACCTCCGTAAAACTGACACCGGATGAACTGGAGACGGCATCTGAGGCGATTGGCTGGTGTGATGTCTGTAAAGGGTGGGAAGTGCGAGAAGATTAATTTGTTGGTGTTATATAAGTGCCCTACACTTCCGCTTGCAAAAACCGGAATCTGCCGCAGCACCTATTCGTGAAGCTACGGCAGTCAGGTATTACACCGCCAAAAACCCCTTCATCTGGTGTAGAAATCATATACTTTTAGATTTATTCCAGCTTGAACTTTCCGACCTCTGTTTTAAGGCCGTTTGATATCTCGTTGCTTGCCAGCGCGTCTTCATCGATCTTTACCATATTATCGGACATTTCCACGGATCTCCTTGCCGTCTCGGATACATCGTCCGCAGCGGTCTCAAACGCCTGGTTGACCGAGTCGGTCGATGCACTGATCTTATCAATATTCTCCTGTATCCGCGCAGTAGCATCCGCAAAGCGCTCCATCATATCAGCGATCCTCTCGGCGGACTTTAAGAATTCGTCACTGGTGCTGACGAGGTTTGAAAAGCCTTGCATCGTGGTCTCATTCACGAATGCAAGAAGGTTCTGTGCCTCTGCCGCAAGCTCATTTACCGCAGAGATCACTTCTGAGGAAACTGCCTGTATCTCGGATGCAGCAGACTGCGAATTGCCTGCAAGCTGCCCGATCTCGGTCGCTACTACCGCGAATCCCCTCCCCGCGTCCCCCGCACGGGCTGCCTCGATCGATGCGTTCAGCGCGAGCAGATTGGTCTGGTCCGCTATGGCGATGATGTTTTCGGTCAGGTCTTCAATACGGCTTACTGCCTTGGAACGCTCGATCTTTTCCGTTACCGACTCCGACATGACCGCAAATTTCTCCTCAGTGGATGCGCGTTCCTTTTGGGCATTTCCACCTGTCACAGATGCCGAATCCCTTACCTCCCGGGCAAAGTCGCGGCCGCTGTCGATCTCACCGACAATGCCCTCAAAGGATGTCGTAATATCAGAGATCAGGCTATAGATTTCATTAAGGGAAGCAGATGTCTCCTGCATGGTAGAGCTCATCTGTGTCATCGTATCCGATATGGACTGTGCTTCTTTCTTTGCGCCGCGCACATTGTCGGCAATGCCGGAGGAAGCCTCGTTCAGCCTGTTTGAGTCTGCGTTGATCGCCAAAAGCATATCCCGTATAAACTGGATCAGTTTATTTACATTATTCCCGATAACCTCAAATTCGTCGCCGGAATTGACTTCGATATTTCTGGTGAGATCGCCGTTACCTTCGGTAAGCTCCACGATCTTATCATTAAGGGCGATAAATTTTCGGCTCAATGTATGACCGAGGATAAGCAGGACCACCAGACCCGCTGCAGTCACGAGAACGCACAGCAGTATTATTACGAAAAGCAGTTCCCTTGTCTGCTCCTGGATCCATTCCATGCTGACATCGACCCCTACCGCGGCTACTACCTTGCCGTCCACATAGATGGGGCTGTATGACGAGATATGGGTGCCCCAGTCATCCGTGTAGGGTTCGCTGCTGGATACAACCGACCCTGACAAGGCGGGTGCGGCCTCATCATCTCCAAATACATCCCCTATCATTGACGCATCCTCGATCTGTGCATCTATGGCGTATTCTATCCCTCCATCCGCAGCGGGACGGATCGTATAGACAAATTCAACACCTGTGCTTTCAATGTAAGTCGTGAGGTCATCGCTCACTTTCATATAATCCGCGGTATCTTCTTCCCCGGGCTGCACCGATGCGACAATGTTTCCATCGATCATTGCGGCAACGCCACCGGCAATGCTTTCTGTATTATGCCTGATCTGATCGTTCAGCATACTGTATGACTTTCTATATGCCACAAATCCGAATAACAGATCAGAAACCAGTATCAGAAGAATGACAATAATTATCATTTTATTTGTAACGCTTATTCTTTTAACTCTCATATACTCTCCCCTCCTTTTTGTATAATGGGAATCCCTTGTCTGATCCTGCAGTATTATCCTTGCTAATTTTAGCACCGATATCATATACTTGTCTGCTTATTATTTCTATCAACCCTTCTCTTTGTACAGATAATGTCAATCAGAAGTTGTCATTCTGTACTACCATTTTCCCTGAGGGTCCTCCTTATCCACAGGAATTGTCACTTCGCAGGCATAGTCTTTTGGCAAGGCGTCACGCGTCCCTCTTAAACGCCAGTACTCTTTC
>CAJOME010000003.1 GCA_905235585.1 uncultured Lachnospiraceae bacterium
GCCTTATCTGCGCCGCGGCTCAAGGCCTCTATGCCTATGGCACCCGTCCCGGCAAACACATCAATAAAATACGCTCCGGGTACGTAGGTCTGTATGGTATTGAAGAGAGTCTCCTTATATCTGTCCAGTGTCGGTCTGGTATCTGTCCCCGGCAGACTCTTGAGCTCTATCCTTCTTGCGCTGCCTGCGATGACCCTCATATTTTACAGTCTCACTTTCGTGCCTTTGCCGTCTCTCTTTGAGAGCTTGACATGTGTCAGTGCCATTTCACGTCCCTTATATTCTATGACTCTTTCGTCAGCGAAATTCATAAAATATACTTCCTCGACCCTGTCAGTATCAGCCAGCTTCATACCTCTTACGCCTACAGCTCCTTTTTTCTTTTCCGGTATCTCTGACATAGAGAAACGTATGAAGAAGCCTCCCTCGGTCTGGAGCATCACCTGCCTGTCAGTCTCCTCGTCATATTTTCTTATCCGGCAGAGCTCATCGTCTTTACCCAAAGAGGTAGCGGCTACAGTACGCTTCGTCATGACATCGAATTCCGAACCGTCCACAAGCTTCAGCATCGCTTTACGGGTAATAAATACAAGCCTGGCTTTTGTGATCGCATCAAGATCATCAAGGAATACAAAGGTTTCCCTGGATGAGTCAAATTTGCTGAGATTGTCTATAGGTATGCCCTTGTCACGCAGCTTGGTAAGCGGCAGATCGAGCACCCTGATGATATGGAGCATACCGGTGTTTGTGAAAATACCGACTCGTCCTGTGTTTTTGGTAAGAAAAGCATATCTGAACGCAGCTTCATCGCTTTCGATAGCTTCTCTGTTTCTTTCATACGTCGTCGTATCAATGGTCCGGGCATATCCAAACCTGTCCATCACAAAATAGACATCGGTCTCTTCTATCGGCTTTTCGGTAAAGGCCTCGGTGACAGCATCGGTGATCTCTGTCCTGCGATCCCTGCCGTATTTTGTTGAGATATCATCAAGATCCTTTATTAAGCGTTTTTTCATCGAAGCAGGCTTTTCGAGCAGATCCTTATATTCCGCTATAGCCTTAAGCGTAGCGTCATGCTCTCTTAACAGGGCATTGAGCTCCAGACCTATCAGCTTGGCGAGTCTCATATCGAGTATCGCGTTGGCCTGATTCTCGGTGAAATGAAAGCTCTTCGCCTCCTTTTCGGATACTCTGGATTTGAAGCTGATACCTGTAGTGTCGCCTGTAGTCAGACATCTCATCGCGGCAGGCCTGTCCTTTGATCCTCTCAGAGTCTCGACGATAAGATCAATAAGATCGGTCGCCTTGATGAGCCCCTCCTGTATCTCTTTTCGCCCCTCTTCCTTTTCAAGCAGGTTTGTGTATTTGCGTGTATTGAGATCATACAGAAATGCCGTATGCGCGGAGAAGACCGACTTAAGGCTCATGGTCTCCGGTCTGCCGTCATGGACCGCCAGCATATTCACGCCAAAGGTATCCTCCAGCTTTGTTTTCGTATAGAGGAGGTTCTTCAGATTGTCTGTATCGGTATCACGCTTGCATTCGATGACTATACGGATGCCCTCTTTGGAGGACTGGTTTGAGATATCGACGATGTCCGTTGTTTTTTTGGTCTCGACCAGATCTATGACATCAGACATAAACTTGCCTATGCCCGCACCGATCATGGTATAGGGTATCTCCGTGATGACCAGAAGCTTATGGCCGTTTTTGCCCTTTTCTTCCGTTACACGCCCTCTTACCTTTATCTTTCCCGTACCGGACTCATATATGGACAAAAGCTCGGAAGCATTGGTAATGATGCCGCCTGTCGGAAAATCAGGACCCTTCACATAGAGCATCAGCTCCTCTGTGGACATTTCGGGATTATTCAGGTACGCCTTTTCAGCCTCTATCACTTCCTTCATGTTGTGGGTCGGGGTCGATGTGGCCATACCGACCGCTATACCCTCAGAACCGTTTATCAGAAAGTTCGGTATCTTTACGGGCAGTACCTCGGGCTCCTTCTCGGTCTCATCAAAGTTTGGCAGGAAATCAACGGTATTCTTATCAAGATCCTTTAAGAATGCCTCTTCCGTAATGGGTTCAAGCCTTGCCTCCGTATATCTCATCGCAGCGGCTCCGTCTCCTTCTATGGAGCCGAAATTGCCGTGTCCGTCAACAAGTATACGTCCCTTTTTAAAGTCCTGTGCCATCACTACAAGTGAATCATATATCGAGGAGTCCCCGTGCGGATGATATTTACCCATTGTATCACCGACTATACGGGCGCATTTCCTGTACGGTCTGTCTGAACGCAGTCCAAGCTCTCCCATATCATACAGAGTCCTTCTCTGTACCGGCTTAAGTCCGTCCCTTACATCCGGTATAGCTCTTGATATTATGACAGACATGGCATAGTCGATATACGACTTTTGCATGATATCAGAATATTCGCTGTCGATTATATTCTTCGAATCCATTTCCTGATCCTTTCCGTATTATCTATACATCCAGCAGTGCTTCCCTGGCATGCTCGTATATAAAGTCGCGTCTCGGCGATACATCATTTCCCATCAAAAGCTCTGTCGTAGACGAAGCCATACGTGCATCATCTATGGAGACTCTGCGCATGCGCCGTCTTTCGGGATCGAGAGTAGTCTCCCAAAGCTGCTCTGCGTCCATCTCTCCGAGTCCCTTATATCTCTGCAGTATAAAGTCGCCCTTATGTGTTTTGCGATACTGAGCCAAAGCCCTGTCATCATAAAGGTACTCCGGCTCGCCCTTTTTTGGCTGGGCGCGGTATAAGGGAGGCATCGCTATATACACATGTCCCTCTGTGATAAGCTCCGGCATGAATCTGAAGAACAGTGTGAGCAGCAGCGTCGCGATATGCGCTCCGTCCACGTCGGCATCCGCCATGATGATTATCTTGTCATACCTTAGCTTTGATATGTCAAAATCATTGCCGTATCCCTCGGAAAAACCGCAGCCAAAGGAATTGATCATTGTCTTGATCTCGGCATTCGCGAGCACCTTGTCTATTGAAGCCTTTTCGACATTCAGTATCTTACCCCTGATCGGAAGTATGGCCTGATACATCCTGTTTCTTGCTGTCTTGGCCGAGCCTCCGGCGGAATCCCCCTCGACTATAAAGATCTCGCACCGGGAGGCATCCCTTGACTCACAGTTCGCAAGCTTGCCGTTAGAATCAAAAGAATACTTCTGCTTCGTAAGAAGGTTTGTCTTGCTCTTCTCCTCGGCCTTTCTTATCTTTGCGGCCTTTTCCGCGCTTGCAAGTATAGCCTTTAGGGTATCAAGGTTTCTGTCGAAATAAAGCTGCACCTCATCATTAGTGACCTTGGACACCGCTCTTGATGCGTCCTGATTATCAAGCTTTGTCTTTGTCTGTCCCTCAAATCTCGGATCGGGATGCTTGATGGATACCACAGCTGTCATACCGTTTCTTATATCGGTACCGTTAAAATTGGCATCCTTATCCTTCAGTATCCCCAGCTGTCTGGCATAGGTGTTCATTATCTGGGTAAACTGAGCCTTAAAACCTGTGATATGCGTACCGCCCTCAGAGTTGTATATACAGTTACAAAAGCCGAGCACTTCTTCATGAAATTCATTTACATACTGAAACGCTACCTCGATGGATATATCCTCGGATGTTCCTTTAAAGTATACGATATCGCTTATGGTCTCATTATTGCGGTTCATATCCTTTACAAAGCCGATCAGTCCATCAGGCTCGTGATATGTGACCTCATCCGGCTCGCTGCCCCTCAGATCCTTATAAATGATCGTAAGTTCGGGATTGAGATAGGCAGTCTCATGCAGCCTTGACTTTATCTCGTCCGCCTTAAATCTTACGGTATCGAAAATATCCGGATCGGGAGTGAAATTGATACGGGTACCGGTCCTGTTGGTCCTTCCTACCACGGGTAGCAGCCCGCCCACAAGCTCTACAGTAGGCACCCCTCTTTCATAATGATCGTGGGAGATCACTCCGTCCCGCTTTATCGTGATATCGAAGGAGCTTGAGAGTGCATTTACCGCGGATGATCCGACACCGTGCAGGCCGCCGGATGTCTTATAGGAGGCACCGTCAAATTTGCCTCCGGCATGCAGAGTGGTCAGCACTACTCTTTCGGCGGACACGCCCTTTTCGTGCATGCCGACGGGGATGCCTCTTCCGTTGTCCTCGACAGTAGCCGAACCGTCAGCTTCAAGCGTGACTTTTATGGTATCGCAGTAACCGGCCAGATGCTCGTCAACGGAATTGTCCATGATCTCATACAGGCAGTGATTCAGACCCTTAACTCCGGTAGAGCCTATATACATCCCGGGGCGCAGCCTGACAGGCTCCAGCCCCTCCAGGACTGTTATACTTTGTGCGCCGTAATTATCTTTTTCAGAAGCCATTATAAAACCTCATATTTCCGTAATGATCAATGATAGCTGCTATATATTGAAACAATTTCCATATTTTAACACAAGATTTTGGATTTGACAATATGTAAACCGAATAAATGTTCGATGTTTGTATTATCCGATCTCTAATGTATAATTATCTAATCATGAAAAAGATCATTACCTGTTTATTTACAGCTAACATATTCGCAATGCTTGTGCTTCTGCTGTTCTTTAAGGAGTCTGTTGACTATTATCTTAAAAGAGACTTCATGATGAGTGATATTAAGCTGCTGTTTGTCGCGCTGATCATATTTCTGTTTATCGCAATCATTATATATCATTATAAAACCGGATTGTCTCTGTTTCTGGAAAGAGCCTCAAAATGGCTTTTTCCGGTCACTCTTATCCTGTTGTTTATTTTTGAAGCAGTCTTTGCCGTAAGCGGTTTTTTTTATTCGGATTGGGATCCCGCCGGAGTTCTCAGCGCCGTCTTCAGCCTGTTTGACGGAAAACCTGAAGATGTGAGCTATTATTATTTCTCCGCGCATCCCAACAACCTGATGCTTGTTCTGATATACTACAGGCTCTTAAAGAGCATCTCCTTTTTCATACACGGGACATCCGTATATCCTGTACTTTTGTTTCAATGTCTGCTGTTTACGCTGTCAGGAGCTCTTGTTTATTCTATAGCGAAACGCTTGTCTGATTCAGTGCTTGCGGCATGGATTGCTTTTGTCTTATATGTTTTGGTTATAGGATCTTCACCATGGCTCATCATCACATACTCGGATGAGGTTGGATTGATATTTCCGCTTTTAATCCTTCGTTTGTGGCTTTTGGCATATGATAATCATCAGGAAAGGATCACTTGCTTCTTACTTTTCTTTGCCATTGGATCACTGTCCTCATTCGGCTACTCCATAAAGCCTCAGATCGTCATTGTAACCATAGCCATATTGATCATATCTTTTATAAATACGTTTCCTTTTAATAAGCAATCATTAAGATCATTACTCTACAGTGTTTTTCCATGCGTTTTTGGTATGGCTGTCATGAGCTGTCTGATATCATACATTCTCATACCGTCTATGGAGATTGAATACGATAAAACGCGGGCATTTCCCATGACACACTATTTTATGATGGGACTTAACGATGCTACAGACGGTGTATATAACGACGCTGATGGTGATCTGACCAATTCCATTGAGGATCCGCGTGACAGGAGGCTCGCAAACATGGAAATATCAAAACAGCGCCTGACGGAATACGGAATAAGCGGTTTTATTAAGCACTTGGCAAAAAAGAGTCTGGTCAATTACGGAGACGGTACTTTTTCTTACGGCATTGACGGCAATTTTTTTGCCGGAAAAGAATTGGGTGACTTTCCCCCTGTCAAACCAAATAAGCTTTCTCCCGTCTTAAATGAGATCATTCTGCCTCAGGGCAGGTATTATGAGTTATTTTCCGCGATCCGTCATTCCTTATGGCTTTTTATTCTTGTCCTCTGCTTAGCTGCGGGCACCCTTTCTTTGATAAGTCATAATGCAAACAATACCTGCTTCTGTGTAATCTTTCTGTCTGTAATAGGTATAACTCTGTTTGAACTCCTGTTTGAGGCAAAGGCAAGATATCTCTTTGTTTATGTTCCCTTCTTCCTGCTTTCCGCTGTTGGATGCGTCTCTTTTTTCAATAAGTCTCATCATTCTTAATACGTAAAACAGCCGGACTGATTTCAGTCCGGCTGTACATGATCGCTGTGATTGTCGATAGAATTATCTCTTTATGTTGAAAGCGTCAAACTTGGGCCATACGGCACCGTCTCCGAGGCTCTCCTCGATGCGGAGCAGCTGATTGTACTTAGCCACTCTCTCAGACCTTGAAGGAGCACCTGTCTTGATCTGACGTGTGTTGAGCGCCACAGCGAGATCCGCGATAGATACATCCTCTGTCTCTCCTGATCTGTGAGATGTGATAGCTGCATATCCTGCCTTGTGAGCCATCTTGATGGCATCAAGAGTCTCAGAGATAGAACCTATCTGATTGACCTTGATAAGGATAGCGTTGCCGCACTTATTGTCGATACCCTTCTTAAGTCTCTTAACGTTTGTAACGAAGAGATCGTCACCTACGAGCTGTACCCTGTCACCGATCTCCGCGGTCATCTTCTTCCAGCCGTCCCAGTCTTCCTCATCAAGACCATCCTCGATAGAGTAAATGGGATACTTGTCTACGAGACTCTTCCAGTGAGCGATGAGCTCGTCTGAGGTGAAGTCCTTGCCTGACTTAGGCTGATGATAGAAGCCGGTGCCCTTGTCTGACTTCCACTCTGAAGCAGCCGCATCCATGGCAAGTACAAAATCCTTGCCGGGCTCATAGCCTGCTTCCTTTATAGCCTTTAAGATGAGCTCGATAGCAGCCTCATCGCCGTCAAGGCTGTTAGGTGCGAAGCCACCCTCATCTCCTACTGCCGTAACGTCCTTCATATCCTTTATGAGCTTCTTAAGAGTATGGAACACCTCAGTACACCATCTTAAGCCCTCCTTGAATGATGAAGCTCCTGCGGGCATTATCATAAACTCCTGAGTGTCAACCGAGCTGTCGGCATGAGCGCCTCCGTTGAGTATGTTCATCATAGGCAGAGGAAGTGTGTTGCCGTTTACACCGCCAAGATAAGTATGAAGCGGGATACCAAGCGAGTTAGCGCATGCCTGGCAGGTAGCTATCGAGACAGCAAGGATAGCGTTCGCGCCGAGCTTTGACTTGTTCTCGGTGCCGTCTGCCTTTATCATTGCGGCATCCACAGCGTAGATATCCGACGCATCCATGCCTACTACGGTATCAGCGATAACTGTATTGATATTCTCTACTGCCTTTGATACGCCCTTACCGCCAAACTTGGCCTTGTCGTTATCACGAAGCTCACATGCCTCAAACTGGCCTGTGGAAGCACCTGACGGTGCAGCACCGCGTCCAACGGTACCATCGATCAGAGTTACCTCTGCCTCTACCGTAGGATTGCCGCGGGAATCAATGATCTCGCGTCCGATTACCTTCTCGATCTCAAGATAGTTCATATTATTCAACCTTCCCTTTCTTTAAATCCCCGAAATATCTCATCAGGGTTATTTTTTACGTATTTTTAATCTTATCACAAATGGATTTTATAGTAAATGGACATATGATCGTTCATTCCTTCAACTTGGAGACTATCCTGTCCTGAGCCTTAAATATACTGTCCGGAGGAATGACTCCGCGCACACAGGATACCGGATAAATATTTGTGTTTCTGCCTACGACTGTACCGGGATTTAAGACGGTATTGCAGCCTACCTCCACATGGTCTCCGAGCATGGCACCGAACTTTTTCAAACCGGTCTCCACACTCTCGCCGGATAAGAAATCCTTTACCACCACAAGCTGCTTGTCGGACTTTACGTTTGAAGTGATGGAGCCGGCTCCCATATGTGAATAAAAACCAAGTATCGAATCCCCCACATAGTTGTAATGCGGCACCTGGACATGATTAAAGAGTATCACGTTTTTTAATTCCGTGGAGTTTCCGACTACACAGTCATCACCTACAAGCGCATTCCCTCTGATAAAAGCGCATTGCCTTACCTCAGTCCGCTCTCCTATGATACAGGGTCCCGTGACCGATACTGTCGGCCATACTCTCGCGCTTCGCGCGATCCATATGTTTTCTCCCTTCTTCTCATATATGTCGGGATCGAGATGAGGTCCGATTTTTTTAATGAAATAACTTATCTCCTTTAATGCTTCCCACGGGTATTCAAACCCCTCGAGCAGCTCACCGGCTTTAGTCTCGCTAAGCGTATACAGATTCTTTATCTTCGCATTATCCATAATAAACCTTTACCTGACGGAGGCGTTTATATCGCTCTGCCCCTTATACTTTTGCAAATCACTGAATTCACTCTTTGGTATGCCCTCGGCAGCAAGTGCCTCGGACTGTTCTGAACAGCTGGATCACATCATAAAAGATTATAACAACATACTGTTTATAAATAAAGCGATACTGTCACTTTGATTTTGAAGACGTCCTTTTTGAGGCGGATACATTGACTCTGCTCACATAAGAAAGCCTTTCCGATATCTCGCGGTTCAGATCCTTTGATTTGACCATATCCACATACCTGGACACATAACTGTCAAGCTTCTGTCTGAATTCTTCAGGAGGTATCTCCCCATGTTCGAGCTGTGACAGCCCCTTTTCCCAGCTTGCCGTCATTTTGGGTTCGAGCATGGAAGGAAGGGTCATGAGCACGATCTCGTATATCATCTCGCCAAGAGCCGTGGGGGTAAGCACCTGGGTTTTTTTATTCAGCTTAAGATAAGCGTTTTTTATCAGCTTTTCAATGATACCCGCTCTGGTTGCTGAGGTGCCTATGCCGGCACCCTTTATCTGTGCCCTGAGCTCCTCGTCCTCGATGAGCTGACCGGCATTTTCCATAGCAAGTATCATAGAGCCTGAGGTATATCTCTTTGGCGGACTTGTCTTGCCCTCTCTGATGTTATAACCTTTGATATCAACGATATCCCCTTTGCGAAGCCCGCTTAAAAGCCGCATGAGCTCTTCGCTCTGTGACTCATCCTCATCTGTACCGTCATCCGCATCCGACCTGCTTTCGGATGCATCCGATCCGGTATCCGTGCTGTCCCCCTTACTCTGAGAGTCTTTTGGCTTGTCCTGTCCCGTGATCTCATAAAACCCGGGTTCTTTTAATACCTTGACGTTGGTGAAAAATTTTTCCTTGCCCACGGCAGCGGTCAGCTGTACCTTCTCAAATACGGCAGGGGGATAAAATACGGAAAGAAAGCGCCTTACTATCATGTCATAGACAGACTTCTGCAGATCAGACATGGAAGCAAGCCTTGATATGTCTCCGGTAGGTATTATCGCATAATGATCAGTCACCTTGGAGTCATCGACATACTGCGTCTTCGCAAGCCCCTCATACAGCTTTTCATCTCTGATGCGAAGCACAAAATCCTTTACCGGAGTATACCGGTACAGACCACTGAGGTTTTTGGTGACCTCTTTCGTGACTGCCTCGGTAAGTACTCTCGCATCTGTCCGGGGATATGTGGTAAGCTTTGCCTCATAGAGAGTCTGCGCAATATCGAGCGTCTGGTCGGGACTTATCTTAAACCGCTTACTGCAGGCAGCCTGAAGCTCCGCAAGATTAAACAGTAATGGGGGCTTTTTGCTTTCATCTTTTCTGTCGACCTTGAATATAAGACCGCTGTGAAACTCGGACAGACCATTTATAAGTGCTTCTGCATCTTTTTTTTCCTTAAAGCCTTTTTCCGAATACAATAGGGGTGACTCGAAGTATTCAGATCCCTTTACCGCCTTCCATTCACCGTTAAAACCGGTACCGTCCTTATTCAAGACCGCCTGTATCCTGTAAAAGGGCGTTTCGGTAAAGTCTCTTATCTCACGCTCGCGGCGTACCACCATGCCGAGTACACAGCTCATCACACGCCCCACGGCAATGGCGGTATACTTCTTTGTACCTGCGGCATCGTTCATCATCCTGCCGTATTTTACCGAAAGAGCCCGTGAGAAGTTGATACCCATGGCATAGTCCTCTATTCCGCGCATTATACCGGCGTTCGCGAGATTCCGGTAGGCTTCGTAGGGCTTCGCCTCATTCATGCCGCGGCGTATCTCTTCTTCGGTGGTCGAGTCGATCCATACCCTGCGTTCGATCATGCCCTCTCGCACACCGCCCTGCATACGGATAAGCTCCTCTATGACCTGACCCTCCCGTCCCGAGTCACCGGCCCAGAGCACCTCGGAGATATCCTCTCTGTGAAGGCATTTCGTTACTGTTTTGTATTGTTTGCTGGAATTTTTTATAACCGAGTATTTATACTCTGTCGGCAGAAAAGGAAGATCCTTAAGATTCCACTTCTTGTATTTTTCATCATAGGCATCGGGATAGAGCATCTCCACGAGATGCCCCACACACCATGTTATCACATACGATTCATTCTCGATGAGCCCGTCACCGCGCCCCTTGACACCAAGTATGGTCGCGTATTCTCTTGCGACCGAAGGCTTCTCGGTAATGATGAGGATCTTGCCCACTTATTGTTCTCCGATCGGTTTGAAAGGTTCTTCTTTAATAGTCCTTGTGGTATGTTCAAAATCAGACGGTCTGCTGTAATAGTAGCCCTGTGCCGTGGTACAGCCGAGCCTCAAGAGCCTCATGCCGTCCTCGGCGGTCTCCACACCCTCGGCGACTATCTCCATATCAAGCTTTTTGGCGATAGTGATGATACTCTCAGCGAGAACCTCGGTCTTGGAGCCCTCCTTTATGTTTGTCACGAAGCTTTTATCTATCTTAAGTACATCCGCATTGATATTGTGAATAAGTGACAATGACGAATACCCCGTCCCGAAGTCATCTATCGCAATACGGAAGCCCATGTCCTTAATGGTCTTTGTAAAAGACATGATCCTCTCGTATTCGGACTCCGAAGCGGTCTCCGTGATCTCGATCTCTATGTCCCGCGGCTCGATATCGTATGACCTTACCAGATCCAGGATATTATTCTCTATATTGGGTATGAAGATGTCCTTTCTTGAAAAGTTTACCGAAAGCACAGGGGGCTTGAGTCCCATCTCCCTCCATTTCTTTATGGATTCGCAGGTAAGTCGCAGTATTTCCATGTCAAGCTCATGTATAAGCCCCTGCCTGTCTATGACCGGTATGAACTTGTCTGGGAAAATGAACTCACCGTCATGTATCCATCTGCAGAGAGTCTCAAACCCTACCAGCCTGCCCGATGTCATATCTACCTTGGCCTGAAAATACGCATGAAATTCGTGCCTTGAGAGAGCAGGCATAAAGAGGGATGCTATACGTCTGTTGGTATCGAGCATCTCAGTAAACTTAGTCGAGTAATATACAACAGTCTGCTTCAGTCTGTACTTTCCAAACATATTTGCTATGGAAGCATGCTCTATCCTTGTCGTTATATCCTCATCCTGATCATCGGCAGATACTCCGATCCATGCTGACAGAGTAAACTTTTTACCCGGAGCGGTCTGCAGCTCATCTATTTCAAAAAGCTCAAGCTTATGGATGATCTTATCGACATTTTCGCTCCTTACATAAAGCACAAAATTGTCTCCGCCGAGCCTGCCCACTCCCTCATCGGCCTCAACCTGGGTTGTAAGTCTTCTGGCATATTGTATGATCGTCTCATCTCCGGTTCTTGCGCTTGTTCTTTCATTGATATATTTGAAGTTCTGGATATTGATGTACATCACGACATACTTCGTGCCCGGATTTGCCGCCAGCGTCTCCCTGTAGCTCGCACGTATGCCTACACCGTTTAATATACCGGACTGGGCATCATGATTTCTCGCGAAATCAAGCATATGCCTCATGTTTGTGATATTCTGAAGAAGAAATAATCTGTCGGCAATATTTCTGATAAAGCTTTTGTCTTCCGCATCAAAGGTCAGCCCCGATCTCATGTACCAGACAATCATAAGATAGCTTTCACCGGGTCTGGTATAGTCGAATTCAAAGCGCTCTCCGCTCTCAAGCCCGTTTTCAAATAAGACTATAGAGCCGTCCTCTTCTTTCTCGGACTGCATGACAAATTCAGGTCCGAGACTTCTTGTCATCGGATCACTGTCGTATTCGATGATCATACATGCCTTTACCACACCGAGGAGCTCGTAAATCTCAGCATAGTCAGCTCTGTGTACCTGGGAATGTATGAATTTATCAATGATATGTTCAGTCTTTGACTCTATTTTAGACTTATCAAGCATATTGTAATGGCCTCTGTGTACAGTTTATGATGCCTACGCATATCCGGGCGGATCACAGGTTCCAAATCCTATTTATGCAGGTACGATCGGATTTGTACCTTTTGACCATGGCATCATATTATTTTTCGTTTATATATCCCTTCGCCCTAAGCAGCTCGGCTCCGAGTACTGCTCCGCCTGCCGCGCCTCTTATGGTGTTGTGGGCAAGTCCTACGAATTTATAATCAAACATAGTATCTTCTCTCAGTCGTCCGATCGAAATGCCGAAGCCTCTTTCAAAATCGACATCAAGCGTCACCTGCGGTCTGTTGTCATCACTCAGGTACTGTATGAACTGTTTGGGAGCAGAGGGAAGCTCGAGCTTCTGCGGTTCTCCTTTATAAGACACAAGCTCATCTATGAGCTGTTCCTTTGATGTCCTGTTCTCAAAGTCTATAAATACTGAGGCCGTATGTCCGTTCAGTACGGGTACTCTTATGCACTGGGAAGTGATAAGGGGTCCCTCGGCAGCTACGATCTCACCCTTCGCCGCATCAATGTGTCCGTAGATCTTGAGCGGCTCCTTTTCACTCTTTTCTTCTTCACCGCTTATAAAGGGAATAACGTTCCCTTCCATCTCAGGCCAGTCCTTAAATGTCTTGCCCGCGCCTGATATAGCCTGATAGGTAGATACTGCGACCCTCACCGGCTTATGCTCTCTCCATATGTAAAGAGCAGGAGCATATGACTGTATCGAACAGTTGGGCTTTACGGCTATAAAGCCACGTCCGGTTCCCAATCTTTTACGCTGATATTCAATGATATCGGTGTGCTCCGGGTTTATCTCCGGTATCAGCATGGGTACATCGGGAGTCCATCTGTGTGCCGAGTTGTTTGATACTACAGGTGTCTCCGCCTTTGCGTAGCTTTCCTCCACAGCCCTTATCTCATCCTTGGACATATCGACTGCCGAGAAGCAAAAGTCCACCTCTGAGGCTACATTCTCTACATCGGATACGTCCTTTACCACAATATTCTTTACGGCATCAGGCATGGGCTTTTCAAGCTTCCATCTGTCACCGACTGCTTCGGCATACGTTTTACCCGCAGATCTGGGGCTTGCTGCTATAGTATGTACCTCAAACCAGGGATGATCCTCCAATAATGATATAAATCTTTGTCCGACCATTCCGGTCCCGCCAAGTATTGCTGCCTTTAGTTTTCTCATGATATTTCTCCTGCCGGTTTAATGTCTGTTTAGACTTATTTACTCATATCTTCCAGATATACTCTGTAATATCTTATCGCTTCAAGCATCCTCTCTTCGCCGGGAGCTCCCTTTGTAAGCCTTTTTTCCACGCAGGTCTTCATCGATATCGCCCCGTAGATATCCTCCTCAAAGACCTCGCTTTCAGCCTTGAAATCAGTAAGACTGAGATCATCCAGTGCCTTGTCCTCCGCTACGCATTTAAGCACCAGCCGGCCTACTATGGAATGTGCATCCCTGAAAGCCACACCCTTTTTTACAAGATAATCCGCGGCATCTGTGGCATTTGTAAAGCCCTTTCTGGCACTCTCTTCCATTACCTCATTCCGAAAGCTTATGGTACTCATCATGCCGGTAAACTCTCTGAGACAGTCTTTTACCGTATCCATGGCATCAAATGCCATCTCCTTGTCTTCCTGCATATCCTTGTTGTATGCCAGCGGGATGCCCTTCATCGTGGTAAGAATGGACATCAGCGCACCGTATACCCTGCCTGTCTTGCCACGCACCAGCTCTGCTATGTCGGGATTCTTCTTCTGCGGCATAATCGAAGACCCTGTACTGTATCTGTCATCTATCTCCACAAATCTGTACTCATTGGAGTTCCAGAGTATTATCTCCTCCGAAAACCTCGACAGATGCATCATTATGATGGAAAGTGCCGACATAAACTCTATGATATGATCCCTGTCGGATACCGAATCCATAGAGTTCCTTGTGGGTCCTCCCTCAAATCCGAGTAAAGATGCGGTATATTCCCTGTCAAGATCATATGTGGTCCCTGCCAGCGCCCCCGCGCCTAAAGGGCAGGTATTCATCCTCTCGTATATATCGGCCAGTCTCTGTCTGTCCCTTATGAACATCTCAAAGTATGCCCCTATATGATGAGCGAGTGTCACCGGCTGAGCCTTTTGCAGATGTGTAAAGCCGGGCATATAGGTAGCGGTATTTGCTTCCATTATCGTAAGCAGCACTCTTTGCAGATCATCTATCAGCCTGTCGGTCTCAGAGATCCTGCTCCTTGTATACAGTTTGATATCAAGTGCGACCTGATCGTTTCGTGATCTCCCCGTATGAAGCTTCTTGCCGGCATCTCCTATACGGTCTGTGAGCACTGACTCTATAAAGCTGTGGATATCCTCGGCATCATCGGAAATGATCAGCCTTCCCGCATCTATGTCATCTTTTATCTCTTTCAGTCCGCTGACTATCTTTTCCTTATCAGCTTTGGAGATGATGCCTTGTCTGCCAAGCATTTCCGCATGAGCAACTGAACCGCTTATATCCTCGGCGTACATTTTTCTGTCAAAGGATATGGACTGGTTGAATCTGTATGCAGAAGCATCCGTCGCTTCCGTAAATCTGCCTCCCCAAAGATTCGCCATGCTATTCTCCCCGTATGATGAGCGAGGCTCCGGTAAGTATAGCCGTCCCCAGAGCGACCGCAGGCAGCAGATCGACTATGGCTCCTACTGTAAGGAGCAGTGAACATATCAGCATCACTACAAATCCGGGTGCGTTTGATAGCAGTACACCCATGACAACACATATCACAAGTACGATGATATAGACAGGTATACTCATCTCGAGCTCCCTTACTCCGAATATAAGCGCGATAATGAATAAAACAACGATCGAGATAAGTCCCAGTATAGACTTTGGGATCGCACCGAAGACGAGATCATCATCTCTTCTTCTGCTGTGTGTGGCTACCCTGCCTCTTGCCTCGGATGAACCTGACGCATGGGTGATTATATCTGTTCTTTCGGGAGCTACCCTCTTAATCTCCAATTCAATACCTCCGCAAACAACTGCATATTTTTAAAAGAATATCGCATTTCAAAACATAAATCAATAAAAGACCCACAGCTGGACTGCAGGTCTTTTGTTGTAATAATGCCGTTAGAGTGACTCGAACACTCGACCCACGCATTACGAATGCGTTGCTCTACCAACTGAGCCATAACGGCATGACGGCTTATATTATCATTTTTTGCGCATCCTCGTCAAGAAGCGGATACGTCAGACGTATCATGCATCCTGCTTTATATTGATATCTACCTGTTTGAACGGTATCTCTATGCCGGCCTTATCAAATTCCGCTTTAGCGGCTTCTGTCAGTCTCCAGCCTGTCATCACAAATTCCCTGTAGGCATCATTTGAAAAGAATGCCCTGAGGACCAGAGTCACACAGCTTTCATCCAAAGACTTGACATAGACGATGGGTGCGGGCTTTCCCTCTTTTATCAGCGTGGGTTCTTTATATACAAGCTCCAATAGGATCTGTCTGGCTTTTTCAATATCGGATCCGTAAGAAATGCCAAACTCCTGTATGATCTGTCTGGTTTTATGTCTTGAATAATTGATTATGGAATTGTTTGACAGATTGCCGTTAGGCAGCATGGCCTCGAATCCGTTGTCAGTAATGATCTTTGTATAGAATATCTGTACCTCTTCCACGGTTCCGGATACATCTGTATTTACATCCCTTATATAATCTCCGGCGGAAAAAGGCTTCATGATAAGCAGCAGTACACCTCCGGCAAAGTTTGACAGACTTCCCTGCAGGGCCAGACCTATCGTCACACCTATCGATCCGATGAGGGCGACCATGGTGGAAGCGTCAAGGCCGAGATTGACCGCGAGTACAAGGATAAGTATTATATAAAGCGTATTTTTTACTACAGAATCAAGGAATTTAATGACATTGTCATTAGCTCCGTAGTGCACAAGGGCTCTCTTTAATACTTTTCTAAAAAAACGTATCAGTTTGCTCCCGATAATGAATATCACTACGATGAGCAATATCCTGATACCCAGCGACAGAGCCTTTTGAGGCAGCTCCTCCAGATATCGGGATATCATCCCCGGATCCTTCCGAATGGTCTGGAGCGTCTCCTGCACGACCTCCAGATTTTCGCCTATATGCTCTGCACCGTTTACGGAAACACCGAGATTACTTACGTCCAACCTTCTGCTCCTTTACGGCATTGTATCTGAATACGGTAATACCGTAAGGCGCAACTCTGACCCTTATCGAATCTTCTCTCCCGTCACATTCATCCTTCACGGAAAGTACGGCATCCTTATTCATAAACCCGAATCCGTCATATTTTTCACTGTCGGAATTAAAGACTTCCGTATATTTTCCGGGCTTTGGTACTCCTATTTTATATTTCTTCCTCGGTATATTTAAGAAATTTGCAACGATCACAAACAGATCGTCCTTCTTTGCCCCTCTTCTTGCAAACACAAGGATATTCTCTCTTGCGGAAATGTTGTTTATCCACTCAAAGCCCTCCTGTTCAAGATCCTTTGAATGAAGAACCTCGTTTCTTAAATAAAACGACATCGCATCCGTAAGCAGCTCCGCGACATGCTTCTGTTCCGCGGACTTCCCATCCGGATCGCCCACGGATATCATTTTCTTGCCGGGATGCACGAAAAAGTACGCTATCAGACATTTCAGATTGTTGAACTTCTCATCCTGATCTCCGGGCATAGCATTCCATATATCCGCTATATCGGATAAAGGAAGGATAAACCGTTCGTTGTACTGATATATCATTGGGAAACAGATCTCGTTATAGTGGTTTGATCTGGCAAGAGGCTCCTGTCTGAAATAACCCGTAATATCTCTGAACCATCCGTGATCAAGCTTGTAATCAAAGCCAAGTCCTTCCTCGGATACACTGTCTGTAATACCTGAATATGATGTGTCGTCATCCGATATCACAAGTACATCGGAGGAAAGCTTGTGAACCGCCGATGTCAGCTGTCTTAAGAAATCAATGGCATCCAGATTCTCATTGCCTCCATACATATTGGGAGTCCAGCCTCCCCCTGACTTGCCATAGTCAAGATACAGCATCTTTGCCACATCTTTAACCATCAGCGCGTCAAAATGAAACAGATCCAGCAGGAACACGGCATTTGCCACCACATAATCTCTCACCTCACCTCTTCCGAGATTGAAGTACTTTCTGTCTTCTCCCGGTACATATGACCTGTTTCCGTCGGGATCTTCATATATACAGGTACCGTCATAGGCAGTCAGTCCCGAGCCCGTACTGTCAAAAGAAGCCGGGTTCCATGAGAAAATGACTGCGATATGCGCTCTGTGCAGCTGCTCAACAAATGAGGCAAGCTCCTCGGGCTTTCTTACCGGCATATAAAGACTGTCGCTCGGAGAAGATATCAGCACATGTGTAAACCCGTATTTCTTAGCCTTATCTATTATACCTTTTGCCGATCTTTTATCCGGCTCTGTGTTCGTGCAGTCAAAAATACATATTGCGGCATCATCGCGCTGATACCTGCTCCTCTGCTCCAGCCAGGCATCATCGGATACACTTATCTTGGCTGTGTTATAGACGATACTTGCACCGTCTTCCTTGTCCTCTGCAAGAAACGCGTACGGGTCGCGTCTCATAAATGTCAGACCGCTTTGAAGCTTGAGTTCGAATTTGTATTTCTCACCCTCCGAAAGTCCAGGGATAAACAGCTCGAATATGCCTGAATCAAAGAGTCTCTCCATCTGGTACATTCTTCCGTCCCAGTTATTAAAATCACCTACTACCGATACACGGATGGCATTCGGAGCCCAGACTGCAAATCTTACACCTTCAGTTCCGTTTATCTTCATTACCTGAGCTCCGAGCAGCTCATAGACTCTGTAGTGTATGCCTGATACAAACTTCTGTATATCCCTTTTAGTAATACTGTCGGGGAAGGAATACGGATCTGCCTCTGTTTTGGTGTTTCCGTCTTTATCCTTTACTATGAGTTCATATTCAAAAGGCTCCTTATTCTTAACAAGAGCGGCAAAATAGCCATCCTCATCGGCAAGCTCCATGTTTACCGCACTTTTTGTGCCCTTCACCTTTACTGATACTTCTGCGGCATCGGGTCTGTATGCAGTCACCAGAGTCTGACCGCCACGCACAGGGTGTGCTCCGAGCACAGCCTTGGGATGATCCTCTTCAGCATACGTGACAGCCTCTATCTCGGCCCAGTCCATCAGATTGTAGAGTTTTTTTGTCATGGTCTTCCGCTCTCCTTTATTTGACAAAGTTTTTCATTAAACGTATTTCAGTTTCGCTTGAAAATACTTCATAAACATATAACTGGCATTATGAAATATTATCTTTTGCTAAAATCTGTGTATAAACAGTCCCGAGCGAAGCTTCGGCTCAAACCACGTCGACTTCGGCGGCATGAGCCGTCCTGCATCCGCCACAGCAAAAAGCTCCTGTATCGAAGTGGGATACATTGCAAATGCGACCTCGTATTTCCCGGAATCAACAAGCCTCACAAGCTCTTCAAGACCTCTTATCCCTCCGACAAAGCTGATCCTGTCATCAGTCTTCGGGTCTTCGATATTTAGTATCGGAGAAAGCACCTCATCCTGCAGTATCGAAACGTCCAGTCCCTGTACTGGATCATCCACGACAAACTCCTCCTTTACGGTAAGTCTGTACCATGTGCCGCCGATATACATGGTGATATCACCTTTCTTTTCGGGACGTACCGGAGCAGCACCGCACTGCCTGATTATAAATTTCTTTCTCAGCCTGTCAAAGAACCTGCTCTCGGACAGTCCGTTCAGATCCTTAACTACACGGTTGTAATCAAGTATTTTAAGCTCCGCGTCGGGAAAGAGCACCGACATGAAATAGCCCTCCGGCGATACCTTTACGGCAGAAGCGCATCTGTGATGTCCGTCTGCGATGTATATGGCATCGATCCTTGCAAAGCAGTCTCTTATCGCAGCGGTATCCTTAGCATCATCTATTATCCAGACTCTGTGCGCGATACCGTCAGCAGCGGTGAAATCATATTCGGGCTGCTTTTTTTTATATTCCGCCACTATGCCGTCTATCACGCTATTCCTTCGGTAGGAAAGAAAGATCGGCCCAGTCTGTGCGGAAAGAGCCGTGATATGTCTGATCCTGTCCTGCTCCTTTGCGGCAAGAGTATTCTCATGCTTTTTTATAACGGAGTTTCTGTAATCCAGAGACGAGCATACAGCTACGATCCCGGTCTGCGATCTGCCCTCCATGATGAGCTCATAGATGTAATAATAGCTGTCTTTGTCCTCTATGAGATCACCTGATGAGATCATTCCCTCAAAGATTTCCTTAGCCTTATCATAGACCTCGGGAGCATACATATCATACCCCTTGGGAAATGAAGTCTCCGGACGATCCACACGCAGGAAAGAAAGAGGCTCACGCGCTATCTCTTCTCTCGCTTCCTCCGTATTCATCACATCATACGGCAGTGCTGCTATATGCTCTGCCTTATCTCTTGCAGGTCTTAGAGCCTTAAAAGGTCTGACATCAGCCAATTTAAATCCTCCATTTCTAAAGAGAAGCCTGAGACAAAGACTACGCCCCTGCTACCACTCTTACCCTGAATACACCCTCTATCTTTGAAAGCTTATCTATTATCTCATCCGAAGCCGGAGCATCTATGTCGAACATTGAGACGGCATTGTCTCCGCGGCTCTTGTTGTTCATTTCCGATATATTTATACCGGCATCTCCGAAGCACGCGGAAAACTTGGTGATCATATTTGCGATATTGCGATGGAAAACCATTACCCTGCCTGCTTTATCACATACTCCCATATTTATCGCCGGGAAGTTGACCGAATTCCTAATATTGCCGTTTTCCATATAGTCGGTAAGCTCCTGCACAGCCATTACAGCGCAGTTATCCTCTGACTCCTCTGTTGAAGCACCTAAATGAGGTATCACTATGACTCCTTCCTGTCCGACAGCAGTGGGATTCGGGAAGTCAGACACATACTTTGCTATCTTTCCGATCCTGAGTGCGGATATGACTGCCTCCTCATCCACCAGCAGATCCCTTGCGAGATTTATGAGGATCGCATCATTCTTCATAAGCTTTATCGCGTCCGCGTTTATCATCTTCTTTGTGGAATCAAGAAGCGGTACGTGAACTGTAATGATATCGCAGTTTGCGTATATCTCCTCGGCAGTCTTCACATGCCTGACCGATCTTGAGAGATTCCATGCGGCATCCACAGATATATACGGATCATAGCCGTATACCTCCATGCCGAGATTTACGGCGGTATTTGCCACCTTTATGCCTATGGCGCCGAGACCAATGACTCCGAGCTTTTTCCCGGATATCTCATGTCCGGCGTACTGCTTCTTCTGCTTCTCCGCATCCTTCGCGATATTTTCGTTGCCTGTCTGTGTAGCCACCCAGTTTATGCCGCCTACGATATCTCTTGAAGCAAGCAGCATGGCAGCGATCACCAGCTCCTTTACACCGTTTGCGTTTGCTCCGGGAGTGTTAAATACAACTATTCCTCTTTCAGCGCACTTATCAAGCGGTATATTGTTTACACCTGCACCGGCTCTCGCTATCGCCAGAAGACCCTCAGGCAGCTCCATGTCATGCATGGCAGCCGAACGGACGAGAGCGCAGTCGGCATCCTTAAGATCATCTACCGCGACAAAGCTTGAATCGAACCTGTCGAGTCCTACCTTCGCAATATTGTTGAGACAGTTGTACTTAAACATCTTTCCCTCCTGTGTGTGTAATATCATTAGTGTAAGCATGTGTGTCAGATATATTTTCCGGCACCCGGCATGCCTCTTACGAACTAATCGTCACGCATTACTAAGCTCAATGAAAATGTCGATAAATCTCCATTTTCATCTCACCAAGTAATTGCGGACGCTGGATTTCGTTCGAGGCATAAACGCCTCAAAATGTGCCGTGAAAATATATCTTTCCACACACGCAAACCCATTAATTGTCAGTTATTCTTCTCAAAGGTATCCATGAACTCGACAAGCTTCTTCACGCCCTCTACAGGCATGGCATTGTATATGGATGCTCTCATACCGCCCACTGTCCTGTGACCCTTCAGGTTTACGAAGCCGGCTTTACCTGCTTCATCAATGAACTTCTTGTTCAGATCGTCGGAATCAGTAACAAACGGCACGTTCATAAGAGAACGGTACTCCGGCACCACCGTGCCCTTAAACATCTTGGAGGAATCAAGGAAATCATAAAGAACCTTTGCCTTTTCCTCATTTATTTTCTTCATTTCCGTGAGCCCGCCCAGTTTTTTGAGCCATTTGAACACCAGCCCGCAGACATAGATATTGTAAGCAGGAGGTGTATTGTAAAGTGAGTCATTGTCTGCATGTGTCTTGTATTTAAGCATCGTAGGTGTACCGGGCAATACGTCCTCCGTGATAAGGTCTTCTCTTATTACCACTATGGTCACACCGGCAGGACCTACATTCTTCTGTACGCCTCCGTATACTATGCCGTATCTGGTCACATCCACAGGCTCCGAAAGAAACATGGAGGATACATCGGAAACAAGAGTCTTTCCCTTAGTATTGGGGAGCTCCTTATAACGTGTACCATATATCGTATTGTTCTGGCAGATGTATACATAGTCAGCGTTGTCGCTTATCGGAAGATCCGATACATCCGGGATATAGGTAAAGGTCTTGTCCTCGGAGGAAGCTATCTTATTGGCAGTACCGTAATTACCGGCCTCCTGCCATGCTTTTTTCGCCCACTGTCCGGTGACTATATAGTCAGCGACCTTATTCTTCATCAGGTTCATTGGGATCATTGCAAACTGCGTGGATGCACCGCCCTGAAGAAACAGTACCTTATAGTTGTCAGGCACCCCTGCGAGCTCTCTGAAATCAGCCTCTGCCGTCTTGATGATCTCATCATAGACCTTGGATCTGTGTGACATCTCCATGACAGACTGACCTGATCCGTTGTAATCAAGCATCTGGTCTCGTGCCTCTTCAAGTACCTCTACAGGCAGCATACTTGGTCCGGCTGAAAAATTGTAAACTCTGCTCATCTTATCCCTCCTGATGAAATATATTTCGTTTAATTATTATTATTCAGATCAGCTTCATCAAAGGCATCGGCTATGGCTCCGCCGGGAGCTACCATAGGGAACACCTTATCATCCTCATTTATCACTGCATCTATGACCACAGGCTTATCGGAAGCAAGAGCCTTCTTGATCACCTCGTCGACTTCGTCCCTGTCGGTAATGCGGTAAGCCGTGCAGCCCATGGCTTCTGCAGTCTTACAGTAATCCGTCTCATCCTCGAGTACAGTATTGGAGTATCTCTTGCCGTAGAAAAGAGTCTGCCACTGACGTACCATACCGAGTACCCGGTTGTCTATTATGACTTCAATGATCGGAAGACCGTTTCTTGAAGCGGTCATGAGCTCATTCATATTCATGCGGAAGCAGCCGTCTCCGGCTATATTCACACATACCCGGTCAGGATTGCCCACCTTGGCTCCTATGCAGGCTCCAAGCCCGTATCCCATAGTACCGAGTCCGCCTGAGGTAAGAAGCTGTCTGGGATTTCTGAACTTATAAAACTGTGCAGTCCACATCTGATGCTGACCGACATCGGTCGATACTATCGCATTTGAAGCTGTCAGTGCATCAAGCCTTTCGATCAGATACTGGCAGGTAAGCTTGTCCTTCGGATAAGTAAGAGGGAAATCCTTTTTATAGCTGTCTATATGCTCCATCCACTTACTGTGTGAAGCCTTATCAAGCATGGGAAGCAGCTCGGTAAGCACATCCTTCATGTCACCTACGATATGAGCGTCAGTAGGGATATTCTTATTGATCTCTGCATCATCTATGTCTATATGTACTATATTTGCTCTGCTGGCAAATGCTTTTGCGTTCCCTACGACTCTGTCCGAGAACCTTGCTCCGAGCGCAAGAAGCATATCGCACTCAGACACACCCTTATCCGATGCCTTGGTGCCGTGCATACCTATCATCCCTGTATAGTGGGGGTCGTCCGCAGATACCGCCCCTTTACCCATCAGCGAATCACATACCGGAGAGTCGATCTTATCGACAAGCTGTCTCACCTCCTCGGAAGCATCAGATATAACTGCTCCTCCACCCACATATATGAACGGTTTTTTGCAGGAATTGATCATGTCGGCTACAGCCTTAAGATCATCTGTGGTGTAATGATCATACGTTTTTCTTTCGGGCATCTCCGGTTTCTTTGAAGTGAACTCACACTTGTCTGCCGTTGCGTTCTTTGTGATATCCACTACCACGGGTCCGGGCCTGCCTGAGCGGGCTATCTTAAACGCGCGTCTTAAGGTATCAGCCAGATCCTTCACATCCTTTACGATGAAACCGTGCTTTGTGATCGGCATGGTAATGCCTACTATATCTACCTCCTGGAAGGTATCCTTGCCGAGCAGACTTAAACCTACGTTTGCGGTGATGGCTACCATTGGTACCGAGTCCATGTATGCAGTGGCGATACCCGTGACAAGATTTGTAGCTCCGGGACCGGATGTTGCCATACATACACCCACTTTGCCGGTACTTCTGGCATATCCGTCAGCAGCATGGCTGGCACCCTGCTCGTGTGAGGTAAGGATATGATGTATCTCATCCTGATGCTTGTACAGCTCATCATATATGTTGAGTATCGCTCCGCCGGGATATCCGAAGACGGTATCCACCCCTTCTTCCTTTAATACCTCTATTACAATTTCCGAACCGTTTAACTCCATCATCGTTTCCTCTCGTCAATTCTGTCACAGAGTCATCTACAGACCCTTTAGGATCAGATCAGCTGATCTCAAGTACAGCACCGCGGTTTCCGCTCGTGACCATCTTCTCATAACGCGCAAGATATCCGTCCTTCACCCTGGGCTCTCTCGGCTTCCAGTTCTTTCTGCGCTCCTCAAGCACTTCGTCGGATACATTAACATTAAGTGAGTTATTCGGTATATCTATCTTTATGATATCACCCTCTTCTATCAGTGCGATCGGACCACCCACTGCGGCTTCAGGCGATACATGACCTATGGAAGCTCCTCTTGACGCTCCCGAGAATCTTCCGTCCGTGATAAGCGCTACCGAGCTTCCGAGACCCATTCCGGCGATAGCTGATGTAGGATTTAGCATTTCCCTCATACCGGGACCTCCCTTGGGCCCCTCGTATCTGATGACTACCACATCACCCTCATGTATCTCTCCGCCATAGATAGCACCTATTGCATCCTCTTCACAGTCAAATACTCTGGCAGGTCCTTCATGTACCATCATCTCGGGTACGACAGCCGAACGCTTTACGACTCCGGTATCGGGCGCAATATTCCCCTTAAGTACGGCAATACCTCCCTCCGCCATGAACGGATCATCTATAGGCCTTATTACCTCAGTATTGATATTCTTTACGGAAGCTATATTCTCTCCTACCGTATGTCCGGTCACCGTCATACAGTCAAGGTTGAGCAGACCCTTCTTTGACAGCTCGTTCATTACGGCATAGACACCGCCGGCTTCATTCAGATCCTCCATATAGGTATGCCCCGCCGGAGCAAGATGGCAGAGATTGGGTGTCCTGTCAGACACCTCATTGGCGATTTCCATATTAAGCTCGATCCCGGCTTCATGAGCGATTGCCGGAAGATGAAGCATGGTATTTGTAGAACAGCCGAGAGCCATATCCACCGTTAAAGCATTCATGAATGCCTCCTTTGTCATGATATCTCTCGGTCTGATATTCTTCTTAAGCATATCCATGACCGCGTATCCGGCCATCTTGGCAAGTCTCAGTCTTGCGGAATACACAGCCGGTATAGTGCCGTTGCCGCGCAGTCCCATTCCTATTGCTTCAGTAAGGCAGTTCATGGAATTTGCCGTATACATTCCAGAGCATGATCCGCAGGTAGGACAGGTATGCTCATCATAGTATCTGAGCTCTTCCTCATCTATCGTGCCTGCTTTTTTTGCTCCTACAGCTTCAAACATCGAAGACAGCGACGTCTTCTTGCCGTGTACATGTCCTGCGAGCATGGGACCTCCCGATACAAAGACCGTGGGGATATTAACCCTTGCCGCAGCCATAAGAAGACCCGGTACATTCTTATCACAGTTGGGCACCATGACAAGCGCATCAAACTGATGCGCACGAGCCATACACTCGGTGGAATCAGCTATAAGATCCCTGGTGACAAGTGAATACTTCATGCCTATATGACCCATGGCAATACCGTCACATACAGCTATCGCCGGAAATACGACAGGCATACCGCCTGCCTCAGCCACGCCGAGCTTTACCGCTTCGACTATCTTATCTATATTCATATGACCGGGAACGATCTCATTGTATGAGCTTACGATGCCGACCATTGGCTTCTTCATCTCATCACCCGTGAAGCCTAACGCATTAAAAAGACTCCGGTGCGGTGCGTGCTCATCACCTGTTTTTACATTATCACTAAGCATTGCTCTTCTCCTCCCTAATTACAAGCGCTGTGTTACAGCATCACCCATTCCGCTGGTGGATACGCATTCGCATCCGTCTGACATTATATCTCCCGTGCGTATGCCGTCTGCCAGTGTACGTTTCACGGCATTCTCCACTGCATCCGCGGCATTATCCTGCTCCAGACTGTAACGAAGCATCATAGCGGCAGAAAGGATAGTTGCAAGAGGGTTTGCTATATTCTTCCCGGCTATATCCGGCGCAGATCCGCCTGATGGTTCATACAGCCCGAATTTCGTATCGTTGAGGGAAGCACTGGGAAGCATCCCTATTGAACCCGTGATCATGGCTGCTTCGTCGGAAAGGATGTCTCCGAACATATTCTCGGTCAGGACGACATCAAACTGAGAGGGCTCCTTAACAAGCTGCATGGCGCAGTTGTCCACGAGCATGGTGTCAAACGTGATATCAGGATAGTCATTAGCAACCTCTGATGTAACGCTTCGCCACAGTCTTGAAGAATCAAGCACGTTCGCCTTATCTACAAGAGTAACTTTCTTCCTCCTTTTTCCTGCGATATCAAATGCCTTTACTGCGGCTCTTCTTATCTCATCCTCATTATAAGAAAGGGTATCCACAGCAGTCATCACTCCGTTTAGAGGCTTGGTATATCTTTCACCGAAATAAAGACCGCCGGTCAGTTCTCTGACCATCATGATATCAAAGCCCTTCTCCGCAGCGGTCTCTGAAAGCGGACATGCAGCCTTAAGCTCAGGGTAAAGTACGGACGGTCTGAGGTTTGCAAACAGATTCAGAGCCTTTCTGATCCCCAAAAGACCGGCCTCGGGTCGCTTCGAGGGCTCCAGCCTGTACCATGGAGATGTCTTCGCGTCACCGCCTATAGAGCCCATAAGCACCGCATCGGACGCCACGGCGTCAGCTACAGCCTCATCAGTGAGCGGCACACCGTGTTTATCTATGGAGCATCCGCCCATATCTATGTCGGTATAGTGTAAGACAAATCCATATCTTCCCGATACGGCATCAAGGATCTTTACCGCTTCATTTACGATCTCCGGTCCTATCCCGTCTCCTCTTATGACTCCGATCTTATAGTCCATGCATTTCCTCCGTGCCACAAAACAAAAAACACTGCCTGCTACACTCTTTGGTACGTCCTCAGCAGCAAGTGCTTCGTGCTGTACTGAATAATTTCAGTTACTGTTCAGACAGCTCTGCACACTAGCTGCGCTGAGCGTGAAAAAGATTACAGATCACTTCCGTGCATCTTTTTCAGTAGTCTCTTCAGGCTTTTCCACCTGCGCTATAGCCTCTTTTTTCATGACTATACGGCAGTTTTTGTTATTTCCGAACTCAACGATCACGGTAGTCTCGTCAGGGATATCTATCACCATTCCGTAAAATCCGCTTGTGGTACATACCGTATCTCCCACCTCAAGAGATGAGAGCATGTCCTTGACTCTGCCCTGCTCCTTTCTCTGGGGTCTGATCATTATAAAATAAAGAAAGGCAATGATCGCCGCGATATAAACGACCGTAATGACTATACTGCTTGTACCGCCTGACACAGCTTCGTTAGTAAGTAAAATGCCCATGTTTCTATACTTTCCTCCTTAATAATACCTATGAAACAGATGCTTTTCTATAATACACACAAGGCGCGATTTTAGCAAGATACCCCCGTCCGACAAAGGCAATCGCTTATAATCCGCTTTCGTAATCTGAGATGAACTTATCATGAAATGATGTGAATATTCCCGCATCTATTGCGTCCCTTATCTCTTTCATCAGACGGTTGTAGAAATACAGGTTGTGCAATACGCAGAGTCTGAGACCGAGCATTTCGCCTGCCTTTATCAGATGTCTTATATATGCCCTGCTGTAAGTCCTGCATGCCGGACAATCGCAGCCTTCCTCTATAGGACGCATATCCTCGGCATACACAGCGTTTTTTATATTAAACTTACCGTGATGGGTATAGAGCTGTCCATGTCTTGCATTCCTTGAAGGATATACACAATCAAAGAAATCCACACCGCGGTATACTGCCTCGACTATATTTACCGGAGTACCCACTCCCATAAGATAGACGGGCTTATCCTGCGGCAGATGAGGCACTGTAACATCAAGAATATGGTACATCTCTTCATGGGTCTCTCCGACGGCAAGACCTCCTATGGCATATCCGTCCAGATCCATTTCACTGATAAGGTCGGCATTATCCGTACGTATATCCTCAAAGACAGCACCCTGATTAATGCCAAAGAGCATCTGATTTTTATTTATAGTGTCGGGAAGCGTATTAAGCCGGTCGAGCTCTCTTTTGCATCTTTCGAGCCATCTCTCGGTACGATGTACGGATTCCTCGACATATGACCTTTCGGATCGTGCATCCGGACATTCATCAAATGCCATGGCGATAGTAGAGCCGAGATTGGACTGGATGCGCATACTCTCTTCCGGACCCATAAATATCCTGTGTCCGTCAATATGTGATGCAAAGGTCACACCCTCTTCCTTTATCTTTCTCAGTCCGGCAAGAGAAAAGACCTGAAAGCCTCCCGAGTCGGTAAGTATAGGTCTGTCCCACACCATAAACTCATGCAGTCCGCCGAGTCTCTTTATTACCTCGTCTCCTGTCCTGACGTGCAGATGATAGGTATTTGACAGCTCTATCTGACAGCCTATTTCTTTCAGGTCTAAAGCAGATACTGCACCTTTTATCGCACCTACCGTCCCCACATTCATAAAAACGGGCGTCTCTACAGTACCATGTACCGTATTAAGACGCCCCCGCCTTGCTCTTCCGTCCCTCTTTATAAGAGTGTAGCTATTCATCAGAATCTACCAGACCTATCATTTCATCGTATTCCTCCAGAGTGAGTCCGAGCTGAGTCATCTCTTTGGCAGCCTCCACTCCCACATATCTGTAATGCCAGGGCTCAAACTCAATGCCCGTGATATCCTCCTTGCCCCTGGGATAGCGAAGTATAAACCCATATTCAGGTGCATTCTCAGCGAGCCATCTGCCGCCCTCGGTATTGGCAAAGCCTGCATCCAGATCACGATATCCCGAGGATATTATATCCACCGCAAGTCCCACCTGATGCTCGGAGGTACCCGGGATCGCAACTGTCTCACTGGCAAGATCATATGCTTTATCATAATCGTATCCCTGATCAATATATGACCTGACCTTACGGTTAAATACATATGTCTGCCTCTCCATATCCCTGTATGGTGAAGCCACATAGAGACCGACTCCCTGTGTCCTTGCATCCTTAATCATATCAACAAGATGCTCCGCCACTCTGACATCCACCTTTACCGAGCCTGATATGGTAGCAAGCTCAAAGGTGTAATCATACGGTATAAGATGATCCTTGTTAATAAGCATCAGCGACCAGTCATCTTCAAATCCGGGTACCTTTTTGTCTCCGTTCTTATCAATGATAGTGACATCATGAGAGGTATCTCCGGTCTCATTATTACGTTTATTGAAATCATCTGCCGCTTTCTTCGACTCTGCCGCTATCTTGTCAAGCTCTTCGTCGGCCAGATCATATGCGGCATTTTCAATACCGTCCATTGATACCTCATTTCTTATGATATCGGACTTATCTACGGCAATCCTGCTTCCGGAATCATTTACGAAAATCACATCGGTATCCATGACAGTAGCAGTTGCGGTACGCGAAAAACTGGCAGATGAAGTAAATGCCAGTACGGTAAGGAATATTGCTATGAATTTCCTGAAGAAATGTCTTTTTTTATTATTCCTTTTTTTCATAGGGTAGTGTTAAAAAAATATCATAGCCGGATTTAATATTCAAGAGTTACGGCTCAATTTTCAGGTTTTTCGTTCCAAAGGAATACGGAAGCAGTTCACTGAATCTATATGTTGTATAGCTGAGATCTGCATGCACAATTATCACTTCAAAGCTGTCCTTGTCGACAAATTCATTCATAAACTGTCTGCATACGCCACATGGAAAGGCATCATCCGGAGCCTCACCGACAGGACCTCCCGATATGGCTATGGCGCTGAATTCTCTTTCACCATCGCTTACCGCCTTGCAGAAAGCAGTACGTTCGGCGCATATCCCTGCTGGATATGAAGCGTTTTCAATATTGCATCCTGTATATACCCTTCCGTCCTTTGTAAGCAGTGCAGCACCTACTGCGAAGTGCGAATAGATGCAGTACGACTGCTTACGTGCTTCATCTGCCGTTTTGCAAAGCTCTGTATATTCCATTATCTCCCTCCGTTCAGATCGTCCAATGCCCCCATTCGGCTCGTACATACACGACAGCCTGCTGTCATTGACGACACTTTCATACAGTAAAACAGGCTCCGGTCAAGAAAATGACCGGAGCCTGTACGATAGACCGCAAGTTATCTGAGTGCCGCAAGCTCCTGTGCCTGATATGTATTCGGAGCCATGAGCGAAGCCGTGTTGTAGAGTATATACCCGGTATAACCCAGACTCTGTGCAAATTCGCTCTGCTTAGCAAGGTTATTTGTGTATTTCGCCCAACCCGGATCTGATGTGGAAGGACTGCCGGATCTGTACAAGGCCATGCCGACATACATCTGGATACCTGCCTTGTTCAGTGACTTCCATGCAGAAAGCCGTGTGCTCGACATAGTAGTATTACCTGCAGCACCATAGTAATCGGTCCAGTAGATCTGAGGAGCGATATAGTCCACATATCCCGGAGTCGAAAGCCATGTGGCTACATCGGCACCTGCCGCAATACAGTTCTGTATGTTGCCCTGAGGTGCTATACCGAATACCTTGCCGTGAGACGCGCAGGTCTGATGAACCCTTGAAACCATTGAATTGATGTTCGCCGCTCCGATGGGAGGGAAATAATCATCAAAATGAATACCGTCCACCGCATACTTATCAAGTATCTCATTAACACCGGCTACTATATTATCATTTGTAGCAAGTGCCGGATTGCCGCAAATGGTACCATTCCTATAGCCGTACGGATTGATCCATGCGTGGATCTGCAGACCGGACTCATGAGCTATCTTTACCATATCGTCAAGAGGATCAAAGCCGGGATTAACTCCCAAAAGCATCTGTGAGCTCCACGGATATATGCTTGAAGGATAGATAGCATCATTGTGGCTTCTTACATGTACGAAGATAGCATTTAAGCCTCTGGATGCGGCCGTCTGACATATGGATCTGAAGGTCGCGTCATAATCCGCCTGTCCCTTGCCTCTTAAGAACTGCTGCTGATCTATAAATGAGAGCCACACTCCCCTCATGTTGTTGGCAGCCTGTGCTTTACCGGTGCTCGCGCCGAAATTGCCGGTAGTGACAAGCAGTACCGCAACCAGCATGAAAACAACCAGTTTCCTTAAAGTCTTTTTCATTGTTCTCCTCCGTTTATATTGCATCAGTAAATCTTGAGAATGCCTCAAGACCCTCATCGGTCTGCTTGAATACACCGGCATCCTCCAATACACGTGAAAAAACATATCCTATCTCATCACGTATTATGTCATCTATATTTTGCCTGTTTATATTATCATAATTTTTTGTAAAGTCAATAACCCACTTTGCATGCTTGGCTATAGACTCCTCTGCACTCACATCTTTTCCCTCGAGTATATATTCCTTCAAAAGGGCTATCTCATTTTTCAGTCTTGAAGGAAGGATAGCAAGCCCCATTACCTCGATCAGCCCGATATTTTCTTTTTTAATATGATGCAGATCGCTGTGCGGATGATATAGTCCGAGCGGGCATTCCTCTGTAGTGATGTTATTCCTCAAAGCAAGATCGATCTCATAGAGGTCTCCCCTTTTTCTTGCGATAGGAGTTATCGTATTGTGCGGCTCTCCGTCCGTTTCGGCATAAACATAAGCCGCCTCATCGGTATATCCTCTCCACTTATCAAGTATAATGGAAGCGAGCTCGATGATACGTTTACTGTCAGCACATCTCAGTCTTATCACGGAAAGCGGCCATTTAAGTATGCCGGCTTCCACATCTGGGAAATCATGTACCGTAAATTTCTTTACATACCCGGCCTTTGCCATCGGGAATTCATAATGTCCGCCCTGAAAGTGGTCATGAGAAAGTATGGAGCCTCCCACAATCGGAAGATCCGCATTCGATCCCACCGTATAATGCGGAAACAAACCTATGAAATCAAAAAGCTTCTCGAAGCAGGCCCGGTCTATCTTCATCGGCGTATGCTCCTTATTAAAAACTATGCAATGCTCGTTGTAGTATACATACGGTGAATACTGTAAAAAGAAATCCTCTCCCGCAAGTCTTACAGGAATTATCCGGTGATTTTCCCTCGCAGGATGATTCATACGCCCTCTGTAGCCTTCATTCTCGGCACACAGCTGACATTTGGGATAAGCCGACTGCGGTGCATTCTTCGCGGCAGCTATAGCCTTGGGATCCTTCTCGGGCTTTGAAAGATTGATCGTGATATCAAGCTCACCGTAAGGAGTCCGGGTCTTCCATTTCAAGTCTTTTTTTATCCTGTACCGTCTGATATAGTCCGTATCGCACGAAAACTTATAGTACCAGTCGGTAGCATCCTCCGGTGAAGCTTCATAAAGCTTTTCAAATCTTCTCCTTACATAGGAGGGTCTCGGGGTGATACAGTTCATGAGCTTTGTATCAAACAGATCCTTTGATACCTGATCATCATTTATCACTCCTCTTGATACCGCATCAGCTATAAGGGCTGACAGGATATCCTCCAGCTCATCTCCTATATCATCGTAATCCTTATGCTCCTGCTGCCCCTCTGCTTCCTCATATGCATCGAGATCCATCACGTCGAGGATCAGATTCGTGGAATAAATCCTTTCCGCCTCATCTATGAGCCCTGTCCTGATCCCGTAATCTACCAGTCTTTTGATCATTTCTTCTCCTCCGCCACAAATATCCTTTCGTTTACAATGCTTTCGCGTTCGGCCGCCATGCTTTTTGCTTCCCTCATAAATGTATCCTGTGCTCCGCAGGGTTCATTTCTTCCGGGTGTCAGTCTCATATAGCTTCCGTCCTGCTTCATTACCCTCGCCTTTGTATTATCGTCCAGCTGCACTTTGAGAATATGCTTGAGATCCGCCACCAGCTCCGGTGTCTCTATAGGAAACAGTATCTCTACTCTTCTTTCCAGATTTCTGGGCATCCAGTCTGCGGAGGAGCAGTATATCTCTTCCTTGCCTTCATTTAAGAACCAGAAGATCCTCGCATGCTCGAGAAAAGTGCCTACGATCGATCTGACTGTGATATTTTCCGACACACCGGGTATACCGGCTCTTAGTGAGCATATGCCTCTTACGATAAGCTCGATCTTCACACCGGCACAGGAAGCTCTGTAAAGTGCCTCGATGATATCCATATCGCACAGAGAGTTCACCTTTGCTATAATATGTGCCTCTCTTCCGTTGGAGGCATTTTCGGTCTCTCTGTTTATAAGATACAGAAATCTGTCCTTAAGCCATAAAGGCGCTATCGACAGCTTGTTCCAGATAGCCGGCTCCGAATATCCCGACAGCATGTTAAACACCGCCGTCGCATCCTCGCCATATGGTTCGGCACAGGTAAGAAAGCCTATGTCCGTATACAGCTTTGCAGTCGAATCATTATAGTTGCCTGTTCCGAGATGCACATATCTGCGCAGACCGTCCTCCTCACGGCGCACCACCAGGGTGATCTTCGAGTGGGTCTTGAGTCCCTTCAGTCCGTATATTACATGGCATCCGGCCTTCTCGAGCATCTTGGCCCATATGATATTGTTTTCCTCGTCAAATCTCGCCTTCAGCTCTACCAGCACAGTGACCTGTTTGCCATTCTCGGCGGCAGTAGCCAGAGCCTTGATGATCGGAGAATTACCCGATACCCGGTACAGGGTCTGCTTTATGGCAAGTGTGTCCGGATCCTGAGCCGCCTCCTGTATGAACCTGACTACCGGCGTGAAGGATTCATAGGGATGCCACAGCAATATGTCGTGATCCCTTATCTTATCAAAAATACTCGTATCCGTCTGTATATATTTGGGAAATACAGGCTCGTATTTCTTATACTTCAGATGATCGAAGCCCTGTACGGAATACATCTTCATCAGAAATGTCAGATCAAGAGGACCGTGTATGAAATATACATCACTTTCATCCAATTCGAGCTCTTCCTGCAGGATCGTAAGCAGCCTTTTGTCCATGCCGGATTCACATTCAAGCCTTATCGCATCCCCTCTCTGTCTTTGCTTTAACTGTTTTTCGATCTCGGTAAGCAGATCGTCCGCATCATCTTCATCTATGGTAAAATCAGCATTTCTCATGACCCGGAAAGGATGTGCGCAGATAACATTGTAAGACAGGAACAGTCCGCCGATATTTCTCTCTATTATCTCTTCAAGAAGGATCACCGACCTTGTGCCGTTCTCTTCCTGAGGCAGCTCTACTATACGTGAAAGTACAGAGGGCACCTGCACCATCGCGAATTCTATATCGTTTTCTTCGGTACGCACAAGGGCGCCTATATTAAGCGTCTTATTTCGCACCAGCGGAAAAGGTCTGGAAGAGTCCACCGCCATCGGTGTCAGAACCGGATATACATTTTCTCTGAAATAGTCATCCACATATTCCCTCTCGGCATCGTTCAGATCCTCATGATGCTTCACGACTCTAAAGCCTGCATCATGCAGTCTCGGCAGCAGCATCCTCGTTAAGGTGGAGTACTGCTCCGACACAAAATCGTGAGTGATCCGTGACAGTCTGTCGAGCTGCATAGCCGGTGTAAGACCGGATATATCTGCCTTGTTATATCCCGCGCTCTGCATATCTTTAAGCGAAGCTATCCTTATCATGAAGAACTCATCCAGATTGGATGCCGTAATGGAAAGAAACTTCAGGCGTTCAAATAAAGGCAGCTCCGGATCCCGCGCCTCTTCAAGTATCCTCTCGTCAAACTGCATCCAGGAAAGCTCCCTGTTCATATAGTATTCCGGATTTTTCAGATCTATGATGCTCTTTTTTTTCTTTTTCATTTTGCACCTGCCTTTATGACCTTCAGTACCGGCGTGATCCCGAAAGCTTCTTCAAATGTATCTGTCCTCTCTCTGAAAAGCCCCTTTTCAAGGAGCATCTTGTCCTTTGAACTCACCTTTATCACAAGCTCCTTATCCTTGAGCTGCACAGAAATGTTGTCTATACTCTTGCGCGTATTTCTCGCCAGTCCGGTAGCTACTCTGAGTATGGCTGTCAGCTTGGTGGTCATTATCTGATCATTTGCATCAAGCTTAAGCTGATCAAAGGTTTCATAGCTTATATTGTTCGGATATGAATTACGGACTATAGTAGCCACCATCTTTCTTTCCTTATGTGATATGCCTATGATCTCGGAATCCATGATCATGGAGTAGGACATCTCAGCGGGCACACTTAAAGAGACGTACTTTCCGACATTTCTTAATATCGCAGATATGTGAAGCAAAAGCCGCTCTCTTGCACTCATACCGTGAAGCTTCTTTGTAGCGTCAAATACAGCCAGCGCGATATAAGAAAGCTTGGATGATACAGACTCGAAGGCACCGTATCTGGCTGCGATATTGCCTGCAGAGCTTATGATATCATCGTTGAAGTTGTGTGCAGAGTGTACATATCCGTTATTGTCAGCATAATCATATGCTATCCCGTCTGACAGAGACACTCCGGGGAGATACAGATCCTTTGCTCCGGTGATATCTATCAATCTTTCTACAATAACGATGGATGGAAGAAGTAAAGAAGCGTTATCCTCCGGTATGCCGAGCTTTTCAGCGATCTGGTACGGAGCCAGGACAAGAGCCGCTCTCATTATGTCCCGATATTCCCTGACTGTTATATGCCCGTCGCTTCTTCCTCCCACGTGAGCCATTATGACCGGCATATAATCATCTATTATGATTATATTTTCGATATTAATATCACCGATATAGAGTGTTTTAAAATAGTCAAGCTCATTGCTTACCATTTCACCGATGATAGTCTCATATTCGGAATATACCGGCTCTATATCCTTAAGCTTTGCCCTGATGCGAAGTGTGCCAAGGTGCAGATTTACCGTAGTGGCAAGCCTTCCTGCTTCAAAAAGGGTGATCTGTGTAGAGCCCCCGCCTATATCCACGAAAGCAGTACCATGCTCGATATGACTTTCAAATCCGCCTGTTAGAGCCGCGCCTTTATACTCCAGAAACCTTTGTTCGGAGTTGCTTAAAACCGATACTCTTATACCTGTCCTGCGCTCTATCTGATCCAGTACCACGTTAGTATTTACAGTTTCTCTTATGGCGGATGTGCCGTAGGCAAGATATTCCCTGATCCTGTAGCCGTCCATTATCTTACGGAAGCCCTTCAGGATTTCACATAGCTCATCCATCTTACTGCCGCTGATCATACCGGTATGGAAAGTATCGTTTCCTATGTCTATACGATGGCGGACACAATCAATCTCCTTTATGCCGGTCTTGCCGCCCATCTCAAATACCTTCATGGAGAGCTCATACGAGCCTACATCAATTGCGGAAAAAAGTTTTTTCATGTCTGATACCTGACCCCTGTATCCCCGATGCTTTACTCTGTTGACATTACATGATCGATAAACTGTCTGGCGGTACGTCCGGACAGACCGCCATGCTCAATCTCCCACCTGTTTGCTTTAAGCAAAAGCTCCTCATCATCCATGTCCACGGCGTATCTCTCTGCAAGAGTCTTCACGATATTCTTAAATTCCTTCGGTGTAGGCTTACCATAGTATATGGTCATACCGAAACGATGATACAGCGACAGCTTCTCTTCTACTGTATCGCTCTCATGGATATCGTCGTTTTCTCCACGATCCAGCTTATCCTTAAAGCCCTCATGTATGAGGTGCCTGCGATTTGAGGTAGCATAGATCAGCACATTGTCCGGCTTCTTTTCAAGTCCGCCTTCTATTATGGCTTTCAGATATTTATATTCAGTCTCCTGATCCTCAAAAGACAGATCATCCATATAAATGATAAAACGGTAATTTCGTTCCTTAAGAATGGCCATAATATCATTAAGGAAACGAAACTGATGCTTATAAAGCTCGATCAGCCTGAGTCCTCTTTCGTAATACCGGTTCATGATACCCTTTATGGAGGAAGACTTGCCTGTGCCGGAATCCCCGTACAGCAGACAGTTGTTGGCCGGAAGACCGCTCAGAAAAGCCTCTGTATTAGCCATCAGCTTCTCCTTTTGAGCCTGATACCCAACCAGATCCTCGAGCCCTATATGTGCCACCCTCTTTATCGGAACGATATCGAAGCTGTTATCCTGCAATCTTTCATGTATCTTAAAGGCCTTGTGGAGACCGAAAAGACCCACTCCGAAGTCTCCGTAAAATCTTTCAAGCAGCACCTTCATTTCCTCGGGATTTGCCGAAAGTGACAGACTGTCCGAGAGCTCACATATCCTGTCGCGGATACGCTTGTTAAACATTTTTCCCTCGTCAGGCATCTCGAAATCAGTCAGCATACCAAAACAGTCGGTATCATACTTTCGGTCTATATCCTCTATATCATAAAAGAACATCTGATAAAATACGCCCATATCATGCAAGGCGATATCATTTATCGAGCCCTCGGCATGTCCTCTTATCTCGCAGGCCTTGGAAAACACATTTTCGTTGTTGGCAAGCAGGTATGTCAGGAAGATATGCCACAGATTGCCTCTGAACCCTCTTTCCACTGAAAGAGAGACCAGTCTTCCCGAAGCAGAGTAGGCAAGCGAAGCATTGCCGTCTCCCTCAAAAAGAGTGATCATGTCATGCAGCACATCTTCAGCCTTAAAATCCCTGTAAAGTATCAGTTCATCCGTTATCATGGTCTTAATAATTTCCAAGTATCTTCATATTAACGGTTTCTTCTCTTAGTCCGTGGAGCGCGTTACGCACCGAGCTCTCGGCAAGATTGCCTTCAAAATCAACAAAAAATCTGTATTCTCCCGGATGCTCCGATATAGGTCTGCTCTCAATATGTGACATATTCACGTCATTGTAATAAAACAGGCTCAGGACATGATAAAGAGAACCAGTCGTATCAGGTATCTCAAAGCATATTGATACAGTTTTGGCATTCTTAAGGAATATCTTCTGGTTTGTAACTATTATAAATTTTGTTGAATTCCTGGATGAATAGTTTATTCCTCTCTCAAGTATATCCAGTCCGTTAAGCTCCGCACAACGCTCCGAGCATATCGCTGCTTTTGAACGCTCTGCCTCACCTGCCACCATGACTGCGGCCACAGCCGTATTTTTGCAGCTGTGGACATGCATATTACGATGCTTATCAAGGTAATCCCGGCACTGCATTATAGCCTGCTCATGAGAGTATACATCCCTAATCTCTTCAACCTTTGCTCCGGGTACAGCAGCAAGACAGTGTCTGATGCTGATCACCTGGGTGCCCACAATATAATTTTCAAATCTGGTAAGCAGATCATAGTTTTCACTGACTATACCTGCAGAGGAATTCTCTATGGGGAGCACTGCAAAATCAGCAAGTCCCTCATCTATGAGACTCATCGCATCCTTAAACGTAGCCACATGCAGCCTGTTGCAGTCCTTGCCGAAATACTCTGTCGCTGCTTCCTCCGAATAAGCTCCCTCCAGTCCCTGATAAACGATCCTCGCCCCATCGGTATCGAGCTTTTCCTTCATCATAAACGAAAGGCGTCCCTTTACACCCCTTTCCTCCATGATATCATACTGTCTCTTACGGGAAATGGACATGATATGATTGTAGAGTTCTTCTATACCCTTTGAATTGAACTCTGTATGAGTAAGAGCCTTTACTGCATCAAGCTTTGATCTTTCCCTGTTTATATCCAGAACATTCAGACCGTTTTGTATCTTATAATCGGCCACCTGTTCGGAAACAGCCATTCTTTCTTCGTAAAGCCTTACTATCTCACTGTCGATCTTATCGAGCTTTTCTCTGGATTCATTCAAATTCATAGAGGGTATTATACCATAAACACTGATAGGCATACCACTTTTATGTTTTTTACACGGTTGGGCAGCCAAAGGTACTCACTCATTTTTGCTAAAGCGCAGATTGTGCCCACTATCACGAAAAGGAGACCGGACGAAAACTGTCCGGTCTCCTGTGCTGTAGATATTAAGCTGTAAATTCAGAACAATGCCATATCAGAACAATGCAAGATAAGCATCGATCTGCTTCCTAAGCTCTGCTCTCTGAGCCTTGATCTGAGCTTCCTTCTCGAGCTGTTCCTTCTGGAAAGCAATTACAGG
>CAJOME010000004.1 GCA_905235585.1 uncultured Lachnospiraceae bacterium
GCTTCTGTCGCTGCAGACAGTCCCGCAGGGCCGGCTCCTATTATGATCAGATCATATCTCTTCATCTGACTGCCTCCCGCTGTTCCTTAAACGGTATGTCACTTACTCCGTATTGTGTCCTGACATCCATCCCCTCTTTAAGCGGTGTGATGCAGGTACGTACATTAGGAATGCCGTCGACTACCATCACACAATCCGTGCAGCGTCCGATAGCACAGAATACCCCTCTTGGGCTGTGTCCCTTTTTTGTGTATCTGTGTACCATCACTCCTGCTGCCTTAAGTGCCACCGCCACCGGCTCACCCTCATATCCGTATATCTCTTTTCCGTCATATGAAAAGCTTACGCGTCTTCCTTTTTCGGTATTTCCCAATATCGGATGTTCTGATATCCTGTGTGCCATCATCTTCTCCCCGTCATTCCTGTCATCTGTCAGACCATCTCAGGCTTGTCCCAAAGCCTTAATGGCGTACCTATTCCCATTGAAACAGCCTTCTCATAGCATATCTTCCCCCATGCCACATCCTCTACGGGCATACCTCCCACGGAGAATATGACGATATCGTTATCATCCCGTCTCGCTTCAGCTTTGCCGCATATGATATCACCCAGATCCGTTATTTCGTCCTTATTGATAAGCCCGTCATGTATCATATCCGTAAACTTTGATCCGATTATGTTGTTCGCTCCGAATGAAGGATATGGGAACTCCTCCGCCCATGCCTCATACAGCGCAGTATTGTCTACTACCAGAGAGCAGCTTCCAGCCATGAAATCTGCCGAAAGCTCAAAGCAGCTTACACCTATCACGAGAGCTCCGGGCTTCAGCCACCCGCCCTCCACATAAGGATAGGTAGATGGATCGGTATTTCCGGAGTTTGCAAAGCAGACTACGTCCGTATCCCTTACGAGCTCCTCTACAGTGTCCACTGCGTATATCCTTTCAACCTTTGGATACTGCTTTCTCGCTTTTGCCACAAAAGCATCAAGTGAAGCCTGTCCTCTGCCCTTTACCTTTATCTCGCTGATACTCTCACAGGTATCCATGATGGCTTCCAAAGATGTGCTTCCCATGACTCCCGGACCGCATATCCCACACACTCTCGCATCCCTTGATGCCAGATATCTTGCTCCGACACCGGGGATAGCTCCTGTGCGCATCGCGCTGAGTATATTTGCAGACATCAGCGCAATCGGTGCTCCCGTATCCTTGTCATTCAGCATCACCGTAAGTATTGACCTTGGCAGACCTTTTGTTTTGTTATTACTGTTGCTCCCGTACCATTTCATACCTGCAAGGTCAAAGGAGCCGCCAAGATAGGCAGGCATGGCCATGAACCGCCTGTCATCTCCCTCATCTAAAGGCATATTCGGAAACTTTGAGGTCTTCGGAAAGGATAACTGGCTGCCATGCGAATTGTGATTGGCTCCGCCCATCACATAGTCACCGCTTCTTAAGCACTTTATCACCTCTTCCATGGTATCTATACAGGCTCTCATGTCCCTGACACCGGCCTTTATCATGTCCTCTTCAGACAGAAATAAAAAATCTATAGTCGGATAGCTCATATATTTCTCCCATCATTTCATGTACGGTTCATCCCAGAGATTCAGCCTGGTTCCTATGCCGAGCATCCTCGCCCGTTCGTAGCATTCATATCCCCACGACAGATCCTCCAAGGGCATGCCGCCTATGGAACACATGATTATCTCATCCTTACTCTCCCTGCCTTTTTTGACGCCGTTTACTATATCGCACAGATCGAGTACGTTCTTTCTGTCGGTTTTTCCGGTGTCCACCAGATGTACAAAGTGAATCCCCATAATGCACCACTCACGTTTATTGCCAAGCTCGTCTGTCTCTCCTCTTGCCATGAAGTTGCTGAGATATTTCTGATACATACCGTAGTTATCCACTACCATTTTGGTACTGAGGAAGTCATCAAACTGTCTGTAGAGAAACGATCCCATACTGAATACGGTAGCTCCCTTCTTGAACCACTCGATATGAAACTCCTCCATATCAGCCTTGCTCACCGACATCGCCTCGGAGACCACATCGGCATCACTGCATGCCTCCCTGAGACTGGCGCATATCTCTATCTCCTTAACATTCGGATATTTTTCTTCTATAAAGCTCTTCATCTCAAGAGCCGTCCTTGATGATAGGCTGCTCCCTCTCAGCTTTATCTTCTTTATATTTGGCAATACCCTCATATAGCACATGAGCGCGCATTTATTGATCACTCCGGGTCCGATCAGCGAAAGCACTTCGGCATCGGGATCGGCAAGTAGGGTGGCTGCCATCGCCGGCATCGCTCCTGTCCTCATGGCAGACAGCAGATTTGCCGACATCACCGCCACAGGAGCTCCGGTATCCACATCAGAGAGAGTGACCATAAGTATGGACCGCGGGAGTCCCCTGGATGAATTATGGCTGTTTGAGCCGTAATACTTCTGTCCTGCTATATGAAATCTCCCTCCTATATATGCGGGCATCGCCATAAATCTGCGGTCAGGTCCGTCATCTATGGGAAATCCCTCTATATCCGAGGTCTGGGGGAAGTTCATCTGCAGGCCGTGTTCATCCCCTTTTGGTCCTCCGAGCAGAAAATCATGCTTCCCGAAAAGCATCATGGTCTCACGCATGGTTGCCATACACCGCGAGGCATCCATGACTCCGGCCTCTATCATGTCCTTTTCATTCAGGTACAGAAAGTCTATGCTCATGCGTCACTCCTTCAGTTTTGTCCACATCTCGTCATATACTGCCAGTGTATCGGCATCCAGATATTTTACAAATTCGCCGTTTTTTATTACCTCAGCCGGCACGTTTTTTGCCTGATTGGACACATAATCATCTCCCATAAGCTCCAGTGCTTTCTTATTCGGACAAAGGTATGGAAACTCGGATATATTTTCCTTAGCGGCATCCGCGCTCAACATATAGTTTATGAACTTCATTGCATTATCGTAGTTTCTGGCGCCTTTGGGTACCACCCAGTTGTCCAGGAATACATATGCTCCCTCCGAGGGATATACGATCTCTATGTCAGGGTTTTCTTCCATCGCCATGGCAATCTCCGCGGACCACACCATGCCAACCGCGCAGTCACCTGATATAAGTGCTGATTTAGGTGAGTCGGAATCATACAGCCTGACATTCTGTTTCAGACTCATGAGCTTCTCCTGTATTTCCGACAGCACTGTGCGATCCGTCTCATTCATCGAATATCCCATACTCCGCGCAGTCATGCCTATAACAGCACGTGTATCATCCAGCACAACGATCTGTCCCTCCAGTGCCGGATCAAAGAGATCATCATAGGACGTTATTTCTCTGTCCACCTTCGATGTATTCACGGCAATGCAGGCCACACCTCCCTCATATGGTACAGAATACAGATTACCCGGATCATACGAGGGATCGAGATAAGAATCATCTATATTTTTCAGATTGGGCAGCTCCTCCCTGTCAAGCTTCTCCAGCTTGTCCTGAGCCACAAGATATTCCACGGCGTAATCACTCGGGAGCAGTACATCATATGCGCCCTCCGACTCTGATTTGAGCTTTGACAGCATATCTTCATTTGAGGAATATGTAGATACGTTCACCTTTATACCATACTGATCCTGAAAGTCAGCTATAGCGCCTTCCGATACATATTCCGTCCATATGAATACGTTCAGCTCTCCGTTATCGGTCTTGCCGGCATTTCCGCAACCACTGAGCATCAGCATGGATACTGTTACTGCGAGCAATAAGCTCATCACTTTCTTTTTCATAGCTAAACCCTCCTCTTTTTATCTATGTCTCAGTATATTTCCTATGAAACAGGTCTCCCTGAGTCAGTACCACAAATACGGCAGTTACAATGAGTATCAGAGTAGACAGCGCATTGACATCAGGCGCCACACCGCTCTTTACGCTTTCCATTACCTTAAGCGGATATGTCTTGGTCTGACCATATACAAAATAGCTGATGATCACATCATCTATCGAGAGTGTGAAAGCAAGCAGAGCTCCGCCTGTTATCCCCGGCATGAGCACCGGTATCGTTATTTCAAAAAATGTCCTCAGCCTGCCCGCTCCGAGATCCATGCTCGCTTCTTCTATGGATAGGTCATAGCCGGACAGTCTCGCACGCACATTAAATATCACGAACGGTATGCAAAAGGATACATGCGCAAGCACCAGGGTAAGCATGCCGCGGGGTATATCCGCTTTGGCGAATATCGTAAGCAGCGATATGCCAAGCACTATCTCAGGTATGACTACGGGAATATAGAGCAGACCATCTATCAGGGTTTTTCCTCTGAACCTGTACTTATACATACCTATGGCGCCCAGTGTCCCTATCATGGTAGACAATATGGTGCTGATGACTGCCAGCAGCACTGTAGTTCCAAACGCTTCAAGTAGTGAGCCGTTGCTCCATAGCTTCACATACCAGTCAAACGTGAAGCCCTTCCAGCTCATATATGGCTTTGTATTTGTCGCGTTGAAGGAATTGACCACTATTACCGCTATAGGCAGGAAGAGAAACAGATAGACCACCGCGCAATATATGGCCATACATATTCTTTTGTTTTTTTCTTTACGTGTCATCATAGCTTCATACCCCCAGGGCATCCATATCTCCGCCCAGTCTCTGATATATCTTTACAAGTATCAGAGTAAGCAATATCAGTACGATCGAGAGCGCTGCTCCGAGAGGCCAGTTGTTTCCGCTTTGAAACTGTCTCTCTATGAGATTGCCTATCATGTCCGAGTTGCCTCCGCCCAGTATGTCCGATACAAAGAAGTATCCAAGACATGGGATGAATACCATCAGACTGCCCGAAAAGATCCCGCCGGACGTAAGCGGCAATATCACTTCAAGAAATGTCCTGGCAGGGTGCGCTCCCAGATCATATGATGCCTCAAGGAGCGAAGCGTCCAGCTTTTCTATCGCTGTGTAAAGAGGCAGTATCATAAAAGGTATCAGGCAGTACACCATGCCCAGTATGGTGGTGCCGTTACGGTACAGCATATCTATCGGTCCATCCGTGATGTGTAATGCGATGATTAGCGAATTCAGCCAGCCGTTTGTGCCAAGGAAGCTCCTCCACCCGTATATCCTTATCAGTGAATTGGTCCAAAACGGTATGATCACGAGCATATATAACACCTTTTTTCTGCGGCTCTTTGTTCTCGCTATGATATACGAAAAGGGATACCCTATCAGTATGCACAGTATTGTCGTTACGAATGCGATAAACAGAGACCTCGCGTATATACGCATATAGTCCGCATCCATCAGCCTGACGTAGTTATCCATCGTCAGATCAGATGTGACATTGTAAAACTCATCTATTGAGCAAAAGCTCATTGCCGCCACATATATCAGCGGTATCGCCACAAGCAGCACCATGACGAGTGTCACCGGTCCGACCATGAGGATCGCGGAGAGTGTATCCGGCCTTATCCTTCTTTTTTGTGTTCTCTCGATGTCCATATGAAAAGCTCCTTTTTACGCAAGCCTTATGTCATTCAATGCCTCAAAGATATAGTGACTCTCATTATGTATCAGTACGGCATCTGACGGGATCCAATAGGGGTAGCATCTGCTTCCAACCGGCGGCAGCTCCTGTCCGGCAAGTCTTTCTATCTTTAGCTCATTTCCGTTAGGCAATGACACTATGCATTTGAGCACAGAGCCCACATAGATATAGTCCTTTACCTGTGCCTGCAGTCCGAATCCCTCCACCGGTGATGACGAAAACCTCATCTTTTCCGGCCTCACCGATACAGTGGCATATTCGAGTATCGAAAAGTCATCCGGACAGGCTACGGATACTATACCGTTCTCCAGCGTCATGACAGCGACCCCGTCTGTTATCGAAGATATGCATCCGTCATATGTATTAGTCTCGCCTATAAAGGTAGCCACGAATCTGGTCGCGGGGTGCTCATATATCTCTGTAGGAGTCCCGAGCTGATCTATCACGCCGTCATGCATGACCGCGATACGGTCACTCATAGTCAGGGCTTCCTCCTGATCATGTGTGACATATATGAATGTGATATTCAGCTTTTTCTGTAACCTTTTAAGCTCTATCTGCATCTGTTTTCTGAGCTTTAGATCCAGTGCTCCGAGCGGCTCATCCAAAAGAAGCACCCTCGGTCTGTTGATGAGTGCCCTCGCTATCGCTACCCTCTGCTTCTGTCCGCCTGACAGCTGGCTCGGATATCTTTTTTCAAAGCCGCCAAGCTGCACCATCTCCATCATTTCGGCGACACGCTCTTTTATCTCTGCCTTTGGCACCTTTTTCATCTTCAGTCCGTAGGCGATATTGTCATATATAGTTTTGTGAGGAAAAAGCGCATACGACTGGAAGACCGTATTTACATTCCTTTCATACGGCTCTTTTTCTTCTATGGGCTCTCCCTCTACGCGGATACTTCCGCTCGTAGGCTCCTCAAAGCCGGCTATCATCCGCAGTGTAGTGGTCTTGCCGCAGCCGGATGAGCCAAGCAGTGTCAGGAATTCTCCCTCACCTACGCTGAGGTTCATATTACGTACCACATGATTGGTTCCATATATTTTGTTTACGCCTTCTATTTCAACTATATTTTTCATGGGATCACCTCTTTATCCGCTGATCACAGGGCTCTGTCTCCCCTTTCTCCCGTACGGATGCGCACGGCATCCTCCACATTTCTGATAAAGATCTTGCCGTCTCCCACATGGTCGGTAGCGCATACCTCCCTCACCTTTGCGATGATAGGCTCCACGAACCTGTCCTCCACCACGACCTCCGCCTTCACCTTGGGAAGCAGGTTGATGGTCGTCCTAAAGCCCTTCAGCTCGTTTACGGATTTCTCCGCGCCCTCGTCCGCAGTATCGCTGATACCCTTTTGGGTGCCGCAGCCCATCACGGTAGACAGCGTCATGCCGCCGCAGTTTATCTCATCCAGGATCGCCTTGATATCCTCAAGTCTTTCAGGTCTTACCAGCATCACCAGTTCTTTCATACAGCATCCTCCTCTCAGTACCGGGTTCGTTGGATCGAATAGGGAGGATGTGATCGCACCCTACTCGCCGCGTGGTCCGTGCCCGGCTGTGCCGGGAGAATCCCCTGCACGGACCTGTGCATACAAAAAGAGGCTCGCCTTACGGACAAGCCTCTTTGCTTAACGGTCATCTTTTTCGTGAATTATATGACCGGACAAGAGTCTTTTCAATTCATTTAATTTACCATTTTTATGATCAAAAAGTATTAGTCACTCATACTCCTTGACCATCTTGAAGAGCTGTACACGATTCTTTATGCCAAGCTTTCTGTATATGTTCAGGATATGCTTTTTCAGCGTGTTTGGACTGATCACAAGCTCATCACAGATACCGGCGGTATCCGTACCGGACATCAGCAGCTTCAGGATCGCGTGTTCTTTTCTCGTGCATCCATATTTCTCAGCAGCCTCTGTTACCGTCAGTTTGCCGTTAGCGTCATTTCCGCTGGCACGCTGCTGCTCAAGACGATAGGCAAGATGGTCTTTCAGTATATCAAGTACGAAGATATCATCATACCTGAAGTCTTCCTTGCCTATGGTACGGTAAAATGTGATCGCTGCAAGAAAATGCTTATGCTTTGCTATGACTGCCTGTAGCGCGTAATGCCAGTTATTTGGTCTGTATACCTTTTTATAGTAGTCTGTCTCTACTCTCACCTCATCCGATATGATGTCGGTTTCCCTGTATATGAGCATCTTCCCGCTGCCTACGATCCCCCGGCTGTAGTCTATATCCTCATACGCTTCGGACAGATCTATGTCGCAGTTATATGTCACGGGATCACATAGCAGTCTGCCCTCTTTGTCAGATGCCATATAGAAGTCAGCACTGTCAAAGTCTATCACCATCTTTAGCTGCTCCAGCAGGTCATAGCGCATGCTGTCAAAGTCCGGGGTTGTATATATCCTGTAGATTATATTATTCAGTAAAAGCCAGTCATTCGCCTCTAACTTCTTCATCTTGTTTCGCAGCGTGCTTTCTACGATACCCTTATGTTTGTATAGCCCATCAGATATCTGTCTGCCTCAGCGGCGCAGGCTCTTCCCTCGGCTATCGCCCATACCACAAGCGACTGGCCTCTGTGCATGTCTCCTGCGGTAAATATCCTGTCAGCTGAAGTATGATAGCTGTCGGCTCCGGTACTCACCGTGCTTCTTTCCGTAAGAGCGACTCCGAAGGTATCGGCAGCATATCTCTCGCACCCCGTAAATCCGGCTGCTATCAGCAGCATATCACAGGGCAGCTCTTTCTCGGAGCCCTCTACGAGCTCCATCTTATGTCCGTTAAATCGGACACCTGATATGATTATCTTCCTGAGACAGCCCTTCTTGTCGGTGATATATTCCTTTACAGTAGTCTCATATAGCCTCGGATCATGCCCGAAGAGCTTTATTGCCTCCTCATGACCATAATCGGTCTTCAGCACCTTCGGCCATTCGGGCCACGGGTTTGTATCTGTCCTGTCCTTTGGCGGCATGGGCATCATCTCCAGTGCGGTCACGGATCTGCAGCCATGCCTTATGACCGTACCTATACAGTCATTTCCCGTGTCGCCGCCCCCGACCACGACTACATGCTTATCCCTTGCCGATATAAAATCCCTGCCCTTCATAAACTCTTCCGTACTCAGCCTGTCTGCCGCGCCGTTACGATCAAGCAGTGATCTTGTCGTGCTCTTAAGAAAATCAACTGCGTAATATATTCCCTTTATCTTCTCCGGGTCGGCACCGGGCAGAGCCCTTGCCTGCTTTGCTCCGCAGGCGAGCACTATAGCATCATAGTCCTTCAGAAGCTCCGATGCCTGTATGTCCTTTCCGACATCGATCCCTGTCCTGAATAAGACGCCCTCCTCCTCCATGAGCCTTTGTCTTCTTATGATGACGGATTTGTCCAGCTTCATATTCGGTATGCCATACATCAAAAGACCGCCTATCCTGTCCTCTCTCTCGTATACGGTCACGGTATGTCCTCTGTGGTTCAGCTCGTCCGCTGCCGCCAGTCCCGCGGGACCCGAGCCTATGACGGCTATCCTCTTACCGCTCCTTATCTTAGGTATGACGGGCTTTATATAGCCGTTTGCGAATGCGCTCTCTATAATGTACAGCTCATTATCGTGTACCGTGACCGGCTCGCCATACTCTCCGTTTATGCATGCTTTCTCACACAATGCCGGACATACCCTGCCCGTAAACTCCGGAAAATTGGAGGTCTTTACCAGTCTCGACAGAGCATGCTCCGTATGTCCGTGATACAAAGCATCATTCCATTCGGGGATAAGGTTGTGGAGCGGACATCCCGTGACCATACCCTTCAGCTTCATCGCCGACTGGCAGAAGGGCACTCCGCAGTCCATGCATCTCGCTCCCTGTTCCCTGCGCTTTTCATCACTTAACGGCAGATGAAACTCGCTAAAATTCTTTATCCTTTCATCTACGGGAATATCCGTATTGTTTTCCCTTTCATATTCAAGAAATCCTGTTGCCTTGCCCATACTTCCTCCCTGATCCTAAATCTATTGAGCTGTCACGGCTGCAAAGGCCTCCAGCTCCGCATTCTCGCGCGAGAGCCCCTGCTCCTCAAAGCGTCCTATGGCTGTCAGCATCTTCTGATAGTCACGCGGTATGATCTTCTTGAAATCACCCACATGCTCCTTAAAATGCCTGAGCACCTCCCCGGCGAGCTTTGATCCCGTCTCCTTCTCATAGTCAGTGAGTATGGTCCTGAGCTCTTCGATATCATACTTATCCTTGAGCTCCTCCATATTCACCATGTCCTTATTGATACGTCTGTACAGCAGATGATCCCTGTCGAGCACATAAGCTATGCCTCCGCTCATACCGGCCGCAAAGTTCTTGCCGGTGGGACCGAGTATCACCGCTCTTCCGCCTGTCATATATTCCAGTCCGTGATCACCCACTCCTTCACACACGGCTGTGGCTCCCGAGTTTCTCACACAGAATCTCTCACCCGCAATGCCGCATATGTACGCCTTTCCGGAGGTTGCCCCATAGAGCGCAACATTTCCAATGATGATATTTTCTGACGCACTGAATATTGATTCTTTAGGAGGAATCACTATGAGTTTTCCTCCGGAAAGACCTTTGCCGAATCCGTCGTTCGCATCCCCCGTAAGCCTGACGGTTACTCCCCTGGGTATGAATGCCCCGAACGACTGGCCGCCTCCGCCGGCAGCCTCTATCATGTATGTATCGTCAGGCAGTCTGTCCTGACCGTATCTCTTCGTCACCTCCGACCCGAATATCGTGCCGAATGCCCTGTCCGTACTGGACACCTCTATCTTTACACTGTTCTTTTTCTTATCCATCATCGGGAGCAGCACCCTCTCGTCCGGTGTACGCTCCGTATGAAAGTCGTACAGACTCCCTGCCTCAAAATGCCTCTTTTCGGCTCTCGCGTATGAAGGATCGAGTATATAGCTCATGTCCACACACTTCGCGCGGTTCGTCATGAGTTGTTCCCTGACCTTAAGGCAGTCGGTACGCCCTATCATGTCCTCTACCCTGCTGAAGCCGAGATATGCCATGATCTCTCTGAGCTCCTCTGCGATAAAATGCATGAAGTTTATGATATATTCCGGCTTTCCCGCAAATCTCTTTCTCAGCTTCTCATTCTGCGTGGCTATCCCCACAGGGCAGGTGTCCTTGGAACACACCCTCATCATCATACAGCCCATGCATACGAGCGGAGCCGTGGCAAAGCCATACTCCTCCGCGCCGAGCAGTGCCGCTATCGCTACATCTCTGCCCGACATCAGCTTGCCGTCTGTCTCAAGCACCACCCTGTCTCTCAGCCCGTTTTCTATCAGACTGTGATGAGCCTCGGCCACCCCGAGCTCCCATGGGAGCCCTGCCCCGTGTACCGATGAGTACGGTGCCGCACCGGTGCCTCCGTCATATCCCGATATGAGTATGAGTCCTGCGCCGGCCTTTGCCACGCCGGACGCTATGGTGCCTACACCGGTCTCCGATACGAGCTTTACCGATATCCTTGCCTCACGGTTAGCATTCTTCAGATCATATATGAGCTCCGCCAGATCCTCTATGGAGTAGATATCATGGTGAGGCGGAGGTGATATAAGCGCCACTCCGGGTGTCGAGCATCTTATCTTCGCCACCCACGGGTACACTTTTTTGCCCGGCAGATGTCCTCCCTCTCCGGGCTTTGCGCCCTGCGCCATCTTTATCTGTATCTCTTTCGCAGATCCGAGATAGGCAGAGGTCACACCGAACCTCCCGGATGCCACCTGCTTTACGGCGGAGTTTCTTATGGTGCCAAAGCGTTCCGGATCCTCACCGCCCTCACCGGTATTGGATCTGCCGCCTATCGTATTCATCGCTACAGCTATGGTCTCATGAGCCTCCTTTGACAGAGAGCCGTATGACATGGCTCCTACCTGAAATCTCTTTACGATCTCATCCGCGCTTTCCACTTCTTCTATGGGTATACTCTTCCCTGCCGGGACGAAATCAAGGAGTCCCCTGAGTGTATGCGGTCTTGTGTCATCATCGACCATACCCGAATAGACCTTAAACTGTTCATAGTCGCCCTTTCGTACAGCCTGCTGAAGATTGACTATGGTCTCGGGATTATAAAGATGATCTTCTTTATCCCTTCCGGATCTCAGGCTGTGAAATCCTGTGGAATCGAGTGACGTATCCACTCCAAGCCCCAGAGGATCAAAGGCATGATCATGTCTGAAGGCCGTCTCTTCTTCTATCTCCCTGAGTCCTACGCCTCCCACACGGCTGACCGTCCCCGTGAAATATCTGTTTATCACATCCTTTGAAAGACCCACCGCCTCAAAGATACGTGCCGACTGATAAGACTGTATGGTGGATATGCCCATCTTGGCGGCTATCTTCACCACACCCGAAAGAAGTGCCTTATTATAGTCATCTATGGCGGTATGATAATCCTTGTCCAGTATGCCCCTGTCTATGAGCTCTGCTATACACTCATGCGCGAGATACGGATTGATCGCTCTCGCTCCAAAGCCCAAAAGCGCCGCCATATGATGCACATCTCTTGGCTCACCGCTCTCGAGTATCAGCGACACCGCAGTCCTCTTCTTTGTCCTGACCAGATGCTGCTCCACCGATGACACGGCAAGAAGTGACGGTATGGGTACATGGTTCTCATCCACTCCCCTGTCCGAGAGTATGATGATATTGCTGCCCTCCGCCACGGCGCGGTCTACCGCTATATCCAGCTGCTCCAGTGCTTTCTCCAGCGAGGTATTCTTATAGTAGAGGAGCGACAGCACTCCGGTCTTAAAGCCCGGTCTGTCAAGATGGCGTATCTTCAGCAGATCCACCCCTGTCAATATGGGATGGTTCACCTCCAGGACTCTGCAGTTATCATCCTTTTCATTCAGCAGGTCTCCGTCAGAGCCTATATAGACCGTAGTATCGGTCACGATCTTTTCCCTCAGTGAATCTATGGGCGGATTTGTGACCTGCGCAAAAAGCTGCTTGAAATAATCAAAGAGAAGCGGATGCTCGCCTGAAAGTACGGCAAGAGGCACATCATGTCCCATCGATACTGTCTGCTCCACGGCATTTTCCGCCATGGGAAGTATCTGCTTCATGACATCCTCATAGCTGTAGCCGAATGCCTTGTACAGCTTATCCCTCGTCTCCTGATCATGGGTGTCTATCTTTTTGTTGGGTATCTGAAGCTTTGACAGATGCAGCAGTCCCCTGTCGATCCACTCTCCGTACGGGCTGCGGTTCGCGTATCTGCTCTTACACTCCTCATCCGATATTATCCGCTTCTGCTTCGTGTCCACGAGCAGCATCTTGCCGGGCTCAAGCCTCGACTTTTTTACTATATGTTCAGGAGCTATATCAAGGACACCTACCTCGGAGGAGAGTATCAGTCTCCCGTCATCCGTCACATAGTATCTGGACGGTCTCAGACCGTTGCGGTCAAGCGTGGCGCCGAGCAGCTCACCGTCGGAAAAGATGATCGCCGCGGGACCGTCCCAGGGCTCCATCATGGTGGCATAGTAATGATAAAAATCCTGCCTGTTCCTGTCCATGTATTCATCATGCTTCCACGGCTCGGGGATCGTGATCATCATGGCAAGCGGCAGCTCCATACCGTTCATGTACAGAAATTCAAGAGTATTGTCGAGCATTGCGGAATCCGATCCCGATGAAGAGATCACAGGATATATCTTATCGATATCCTCCTTCAGTATACCCGGGCGCATAGTCTCCTCACGCGCGAGCATCCTGTCGGCATTTCCCCGTATCGTATTTATCTCACCGTTGTGCGCGATCATGCGGTAGGGATGCGCTCTGTTCCATGAGGGAGTGGTATTGGTCGAAAACCTCGAATGTACTATGGCTATAGCCGTCTCATAGTCAGTATCTCTGAGATCATCATAAAAGCTTCTCAGCTGACCTACAAGGAACATACCCTTATACACTATCGTCCTTGACGAGAGCGAACAGATATAGGTATCCTCCGACGACTGCTCAAACTCCCGTCTTATCACATAGAGCCTGCGGTCGAACTCAATGCCTTTTTCGACATTCTTCGGACGCTCTATCACGCACTGCTCTATGGACGGCATACAGTCTGCGGCAGCCTTTCCGAGTATACCGGGCTTTGTCGGCACCTTTCTCCAGCCGACAAATCTCATGCCCTCCTTTTCCGTAATGACCTGCATCATCCTTTTTGCGAAGGTGCGTTTCATATCGTCGGACGGAAGGAAAAACATGCCTATGCCATAGTCGCCCTCATCGCCGATCTCAATGCCTGACTCAGCCAGAGCCTTACTGAAAAACCTGTGGGATATCTGCAGCAATATGCCCACTCCGTCCCCGACCTCACCGGTCGCGTCCTTTCCGGCTCTGTGCTCGAGCTTCTCCACTATGGACAGGGCATCGGACAGCACCATGTTGTCCCTGTGCCCGTCTATATTTACGATAGTCCCTATGCCGCATGCGTCATGCTCTGCGGCATAGGAACCGCACATATTGTTTTTATTCATAACTATGACTCCTCCTGACAGCGCTTAGTCATGATTTATACTTACCTCAGTGAGAAGAGGATCTGTCCGTATGTAGGATAAGGCAGGTATCCGTCAGGGATTATCTTTTCAGCCTTGTCTACAAAGGTACGGAGATCATTCATGTCCTTAAGTATCACGTCATGGTAAAATCTCGCAGCTTCAAGAGCATCCTCTATCTTCTCGGCTCTCTCTGTATCGTCACGGAGCTGGTGTATCTTGTTTCCTATGATCTCGCTCGTATCATCCAGCGTGTTGATGATATCCGATTCGTATGAGCAGGTCAGAGAGGGCATCAGCTGTTTCTTCTTTAATGCCTCGTTCGTCACATCCTTCATGTAGGCCACAAGACCCTGTGTGAAGTCCTTTCTTATCATCTCCTGAAGGGTGAGTGCCTCGATATGTATCTCCTTATTGTAGTTTTCAAGGAATATCTCGTACCTTGACTCCAGCTCCACATCCGTCAGGACCTCATGCTTCTTAAAGAGCTCTCTGTTCTTGTCAGACAAAAGATGCGGCATGGCATCCGGCAGGGATTTGAGATTGTACAAGCCTCTCTTTTCAGCCTCCTCGAGCCATTCATCCGAATATCCGTTGCCGTTGAAGATGATCTTCTTGTGCTCCTTCAAAAGCTCCTTCAAAAGCTCATCTATCGCTCCGTCCAGCTTATCCTCGGGAACATCCTTCAGCTTCGCGTATATCCTGTCAAGCTCTTCAGCCACGGCGGTATTTAACGCGATATTGGGCTGCGCCACGGAGAGCGAGGATCCGGGCATACGAAATTCAAACTTGTTTCCGGTAAATGCAAAAGGCGAAGTCCTGTTCCTGTCCGTAGTATCCTGTGTGATGTGCGGCAGGACATGTGCCCAGCTCATCTTAGTGGCGCCCGAACCGTCATATTTGGTTCCCTCTTCTATAGACTTGAGCACAGCGGCAAGCTCGTCACCTATGAATACCGATATGACTGCCGGAGGTGCCTCGTTCGCGCCGAGTCTGTGATCGTTTCCTGCCGAAGCCACAGAGAGTCTCAAAAGATCCGCATATTCATCCACCGCAGATATCACAGCCATAAGGAAAATAAGGAACTGCTTGTTGTCCTGCGGCATCTTGCCGGGATCGAGCAGATTCTCTCCGGCATCTGTGCTTATCGACCAGTTGTTGTGCTTGCCTGACCCGTTTATACCCTCGAAAGGCTTCTCATGCAGCAGGCAGGCATATCCGCATTTGTCCGCTACCTTTTTCATTATCTCCATAGTGAGCTGGTTGTGATCCACAGCCACATTCGCGGTCTCAAAGACCGGAGCCAGCTCATGCTGTGCCGGAGCCACCTCGTTATGCTTTGTCTTCGCCGGTACTCCGAGCTTCCAGAGCTCCGCATCAAGCTCATGCATAAATTCGGATACCTTGGGCTTCAGTACTCCGAAGTAGTGATCCTCCATCTCCTGTCCCTTGGGAGCCGGGGCACCTATCAGCGTCCTGCCGCACATCACGAGATCCTTTCTTCTCAGATATTTCTCCTTATCCACGAGGAAGTATTCCTGCTCCGAGCCTATAGTGGTATTTACTCTCTTTACCTGCTTCCCGAGGATCGAGAGCACTCTGACCGCCGATTCGGAAAGGGCATCCATGGATCTTAAGAGCGGTGTCTTTTTATCGAGAGCCTCTCCGCCGTAGGAACAGAAGGCAGTCGGGATATAGAGCGTGCCATCCTTTACAAATGCTGGTGATGAAGGGTCCCATGCCGTATAGCCTCTTGCCTCAAAGGTAGCTCTGAGTCCTCCCGAAGGAAAGCTTGATGCGTCGGGCTCTCCCTTGACGAGCTCCTTGCCTGAGAACTCAAGCAGCACTTCTCCGCTTCCTGCCGGGAAGATAAAGCTGTCATGCTTCTCGGCTGTGAGTCCGGTCATAGGCTGGAACCAGTGCGTGAAATGCGTAGCTCCGTTTTCCAGTGCCCATTCCTTCATTGCCGCTGCCACGGTATTGGCCACATCAAGCTGCAGATGCGTGCCCTTTTCCGCTGTAGCCTTTACTGCCTTGTATACGTCCTTGGGCAGCCTTTCCTGCATTACCCTGTCTCCGAATACCAGACTTCCGTAGATTTCCTTCACACTTCCCATATTATTGCCCTCCTTTTAATATTTATAGGAAGTTTGGCTTTGCCAAACTTCGAGGGGTCGCTCACTTTGATTAACAGCTGTGGGCGCGTCCCCCATCTCCTTTAATATTTATAGGAAGTTTGGCTTTGCCAAACTTCGAGACCACAAAAAAAGCCGCCGGAGGACATACTCCTCCTGCGACCCCATTGTCGTACTGATATATCTGTAAAAAAATAAAGACACTTGGACTGATCCAAGCGCCTTTGCTTTTACGAACTGTATTGTATACCTGTTTCATCTGTCTTGCAAGATGTTTTTTATATCACCGATATCCTGGGTGATATATCCTCCAGTACATCCAGCAGGATGCGCACCGTATCAAGTGATGTGAACATGGTCACTCCGTTCATTATGGCGCATCGTCTTATCTCTATGCCATCGCTGTAATGCCTGCCCGAGAGTATGGCTCTTGTATTTATTATATAGCTCACATATCCAGCTCTGATGGATCTTAAGATCTCGTCGCTCCCATCGCTTATCTTGCCCCTTATGCGTGTCCTTATCCCGTGAGCCTTAAAATAATTTGCCGTACCGACCGTACCCTCGATATTAAAGCCCAGCTCATAAAAACGCCTTATAAGGGGAAGCGCTTCTTCCTTATCCTCATCGGCAAGCGTGACCATTACCGTGCCATATTCCTTCATCTTTATGCCCGAAGCCTGCAGCGCCTTGTAAAGCGCACGCTTTAAACTCCTATCATAGCCTATTGCCTCTCCTGTCGATTTCATCTCGGGAGAAAGATATGCGTCCATGCCGTTCAGCTTTTCAAAAGAAAACGCGGGAGCCTTCACATACCAGCACTCCTTTTCCTTGTACATCTCATCGGCAAGTCCCTGAGCCTTCAGGCTCTCACCCAGCATTACCCTTGTAGCTATATCCACAAGAGATATGCCCGTTGATTTTGAAAGAAACGGCACACTCCTTGAAGCCCTCGGGTTCACTTCTATCACATATACATTCTCATCCTTATCCACTATGAACTGTATATTGTAAAGCCCTATGATGCCTATGCCTGTGCCGAGCTTTCTCGTATAGTCCCATATAGTGGACTTGACCCTGTCCGATATCGAATAGGGCGGATAGACACTTATACTGTCACCGGAATGTACTCCGGTACGTTCCACCAGCTCCATGATCCCCGGCAGGAATACACTCTCACCGTCGCACACGGCATCCACCTCGACCTCTTTACCCACTATATATTTGTCCACAAGCACCGGTCTGTCGGTATCGACCGCGACCGCATTGTTCAGATAGTGTGTGAGCATTTCCTCGTTTGCGACGATCTCCATGGCGCGTCCGCCCAGCACGAACGAAGGTCTCACAAGTACGGGATAGCCTACCTTCTCGGCTGCCTTTATCCCATCCGGTATATTAGTTACCGCAAGTCCCTCCGGATGCGGGATACCAAGCCTTTTTATCACTCCCTCAAACGCGTCCCTGTCCTCTGCCGCAAATATGGCGTCGGTTCCGGTCCCGATGATCTTCACGCCTCTCTCCGAAAGAGGTGCCGCGAGGTTTACGGCCGTCTGTCCGCCCAGGGATGTGATGACTCCGACAGGCTTTTCCAGCTCGATCACATTCATGATATCCTCGACGGTAAGCGGCTCGAAGTAAAGCTTATCCGCCGTGGTATAGTCTGTTGATACGGTCTCCGGATTGTTGTTGATGACTATCGCCTCATATCCCAGATCGTGTATGGTCTTTACCGCGTGGACAGTGGAATAATCAAACTCCACCCCCTGTCCTATCCTGATGGGTCCGGATCCCAGTACGATTATCTTCTTGCTGTCCGATACTACGGACTCGTTTTCATCTTCATATGTGGAATAAAAATACGGCACATAGCTTTCAAATTCGCTGGCGCATGTGTCGATCATCTTATACACCGGCTGTATGCCGTATTCACGTCTGAGAGCCCATATGTCCTCTTCCGTGCAGCCGAGGAGCTCCGAGATATACGAATCGGAAAAGCCCATTCTTTTCGCCTCATAAAGCAGCTCTCTGTCTATGACGGCGCTCTGCGTGCCCTCTGCTTTGCTCCTTGTCCCCTCGATTTTTATCTCAAAGTCTACTATCTTATGGATCTTATCCAAAAAGAACATATCGATTCTGGTCCGGGAGTATATCGACTGCAGATCCGCCCCGAGCCACAGCAGCTCGGATATGGCATATATCCTGTCATCGGTTCCCTCTTCTATATATGCCAGAAGCTTTCCGATGGCTTCCTTTCGGCTGTCCGGACCGCTCTTATCCGACAGGCTCGCTACGTCAAATTTTTCCAGATGTATGTGGTTTTTCCCGTCTTCAAGTGATCGTATCGCCTTAAGAAGACTTTCCTCAAAAGTCCTTCCGACACTCATCGTCTCTCCGGTTGCCTTCATCTGGGTGGACAGCACATTCGATGCCGTAGTGAATTTGTCAAAAGGAAATCTCGGGATCTTGGTCACGACATAATCAAGTGTCGGTTCAAAGCATGCCGGGGTATTGGCAAGCTGTATCTCATCAAGGTTCATGCCTATCGCGATCTTTGCGGATACTCTTGCGATGGGATATCCGCTTGCCTTTGACGCAAGAGCGGATGATCTCGATACTCTGGGATTTACCTCTATCACATAGTAGTCAAAGGACTCCGGATCCAGCGCGAACTGCACGTTACACCCACCCTTTATCTTAAGCGCGCGGATTATCTTCAGCGCACTGTCTCTCAGCATATGATATTCTTTGTTTGTAAGTGTCTGACTCGGAGCCACTACTATCGAGTCACCGGTATGTATGCCTACGGGATCGAGGTTTTCCATATTACAGACCGTTATTGCCGTGTCGTTTGCGTCACGCATAACCTCGTATTCGATCTCTTTATATCCCTTTATGCTCTTCTCTACGAGGACCTGGTGCACAGGGGACAGAGCCAGAGCGTTTTTCATCCTGACCGTCATTTCCTCCTCATCCTGCGCGAAGCCTCCGCCTGTTCCTCCGAGTGTAAAAGCCGGTCTTAAGATCACGGGATAGCCTATGCTCTCTGCAGCCGCCAGTCCCTCTTCCACGCTCTCCGCTATGGCAGACGGCACCACAGGCTCACCCAGCTCTTCACAGAGCTCCTTAAACTGTTCCCTGTCCTCCGCTCTCCTTATGCTGTCCGCGTCGGTGCCCAGGAGCTCTATCTCACATTCGTCAAGCACACCCTTATCATAGAGCTGCAGAGACAGGTTGAGTCCGGTCTGTCCTCCTATCCCGGGCACTATCGCGTCCGGTCTTTCGTATCTGCATATCCTGGCCATATACTCAAGTGTCAGCGGCTCCATATAGACCTTGTCTGCAATCGCATGATCCGTCATGATGGTTGCGGGATTGGAGTTGGCAAGTATCACCTCATAGCCTTCCTCCTTGAGCGCAAGACAGGCCTGCGTACCCGCATAGTCAAACTCCGCCGCCTGACCTATCACTATAGGACCCGACCCTATCACCAGTACTTTTCTGATATCGTTCCTCTTTGGCATCTTTTATCCCTTTTTCATCAACTCCGTAAATCCTGTAAACAGATATCCGCTGTCCTGAGGTCCCGGCGCGCTTTCGGGATGATACTGCACCGAAAACACCCTGTCTGTATCGCTGTATATACCCTCCACGGTATCATCCAGCACATTGATATGCGATATCTGAAGTCCGGTACCCGTGATCGAGCCGCCATCCACGGCATAGCTGTGGTTCTGACTTGTAATCTCTATCTTTCCTGTCCGTATATCACGCACCGGATGGTTGCCGCCCCTGTGTCCGAATTTCAGCTTATAGGTCTTTGCCCCATAGGAAAGCGCAAGCAACTGATGTCCCAGACATATGCCGAACATAGGTACTCTTCCTCTTAAAGCCTTTAATGTCTCTATGACCTCCGGCACATCACACGGATCCCCCGGACCGTTCGAGATGAATACTCCGTCCGGCCCGAGTGACATTATCTCCTCACCCGGTGTATCATAGGGCACTATTGTCACATTGCAGTGACTCCTGTTCAGCATCCTCACGATGTTTGTCTTCATCCCGCAGTCTATCGCCACTACATTAAAGTGCGGATTTGATGTACGGCTGTACCACTTTTTTGAGCAGCTGCATCTCCTTACAGCGTCATGCGGCACCGGAGTGTTTTTTATCTCGGCGACCGCCATGTCTGTGGGCACGTCCGTATTCGTAATTATACCTCTTCCCGCGCCCTTGTCCCTTATGCTCCTCACGAGCTTTCTGGTATCCACGCCGCAGATCCCGGGTATGCCGCTTTCCTCCATGAGCTCCGGCAGCGTCTTCGCCCATCTGAAGTTGGAAGGATTGTCATTTATATCTCTTACTATAAAAGCCGAGGGAGAGATCATCCTGCTCTCGAAATCCTCATCCGTGATCCCGTAATTGCCGATAAGCGGATAGGACATCACGATACCCTGATCCGTATATGAGGGATCAGAAACTATCTCCTGATAGCCTGTCATCGACGTATTGAATACTATCTCACATACGGCTGTTTTATTGCTTCCAAAGCCTGTGCCTGCATATTCCGATCCGTCCTCAAGAACCAGCTTTCTGTCACACTTCATCACTGTTACCTCTTCTTATCAAGTGAAGCCTTTATAAATTCCTTAAATAAAGGATGCGGCCTGTTGGGTCTTGACTTAAACTCCGGATGATACTGCACCCCGATGAAATAATCCGGCTCTGCCAGCTCCACAGTCTCCACCAGCTTGCCGTCCGGAGACATCCCGGATAGGATGAGTCCCTTTTCCTGCAATATCTCTCTGTAATCATTGTTAAACTCATAGCGGTGCCTGTGTCTCTCCCTGATCTCATGTTTTCCGTAGCATCTCTCCATGAGAGTATCCTTTGCTATGACACAGGGGTAGCTGCCGAGTCTTAAAGTACCGCCCTTCTCCACCTCATCCGACTGTCCCGGCATAAAATCAATGACCTTATGCAGCGACGGCTCATGAAATTCACCCGAGCAGGCATCGGATATACCCGCAACATTTCTTGCAAATTCTATTACGGCGATCTGCATCCCGAGACATATACCGAGATAAGGTATGTTGTTTTTTCTGGCATACCCTGCAGCGGCTATCATGCCCTCTATCCCTCTGTCTCCGAAGCCTCCGGGTACCAGGATACCCGATACGCCTTCAAAGCACCTGCCGAGGTTATCCTCATTTATCTCTTCGGAATCCATCCATTTTATATTTATACGGGCATCAAGCGCGTACCCCGCGTGTCTTAGAGCCTCCGCAACCGAAAGGTAGGCATCGTGAAGCTGGACATATTTACCCACCAGCGCAATGGTGACTTCATGGTCGGCGTTTTCTATACGCCTTACCATGTCCTCCCATTCCTTTAAGTCGGGAGACTTTGTCTTTATTCCAAGCTCTCTGCACACCACCTCGGAAAATCCTGATCTTTCTAGCATCAGCGGAGCCGCATAGAGACAGTCCAGTGTCCTGTTTTCGATCACGCAGTCCTCCTTGACGTTGCAGAACATCGATATCTTCTTAAATATTCCCTCATCAAGCGGTTCATTGCAGCGCAGTACTATGATATCAGGCTTTATCCCCATACCCTGCAGCTCCTTCACCGAATGCTGGGTAGGCTTTGATTTATGCTCATTGGAGCCGTGCAGATAAGGAACAAGCGTTACGTGTATAAAGAGGCATCCCTCCTGTCCCACTTCAAGAGAGATCTGTCTCGCAGCCTCAAGAAACGGCTGGGACTCTATGTCGCCTATCGTGCCGCCTATCTCCGTTATCACTACATCCGCACCGGTCTCCTTGCCCGCGCGGTATACAAATGCCTTGATCTCGTTTGTGATATGTGGGATCACCTGCACTGTCGAGCCAAGGTACTCTCCCCGTCTTTCCTTATTCAGCACATTCCAGTATACACGCCCGGAGGTCAGATTGGAAAATCTGGTCAGATCCTCATCAATGAATCTCTCATAGTGCCCGAGATCCAGATCCGTTTCCGCGCCGTCCTCCGTGACATAGACTTCACCGTGCTGATACGGGCTCATGGTTCCGGGATCCACATTTATGTACGGATCCAGCTTTTGTGCGGCTACCTTCAGACCTCTTGCTTTAAGCAGGCGTCCGAGAGAGGCCGCCGTTATCCCCTTGCCGAGGCCCGATACCACACCGCCTGTCACGAAAATGTACTTAGTCATAGCTGTCATGTCCCCCAAATATCCGCACTTTATACTATTTCCCACTCTCACCGTAGTTTGACAGTACCCTGGCCGAGGGATCGTTCACATTGCATCCCTCCCAGCTCTTATTCGGCATCCAGAAATCCTTCACCATCTCCGACTGCTGAGGATAATACTTTTCAAATATCTCCCTGTAGAAAAGCGATTCCTTTGTAAAGGGTCTGGCATGATCGTATTTCTTCACCGCCTCCATATACTCCTCATCGGTATAGTGCGCATCCGCCAGCTCAGTCAGATCGTCCTTCAGCGAATGACCCACAGCGTCTGAAAAAGCTGCCTTTTCACGCCACAGTATGCTCTCAGGTATAAGTCTGTCCTTTTCAAACGCCTTGCGCAGCAGGTACTTACCCTTGCCGTATCTGTTCAGCTTCAGCTCCGGATCGATCCTCATACAGTACTCAACGAAGTCCAGATCTCCGAATGGCACCCTTGCTTCCAGCGAGTTGACACTTATACAGCGGTCGGCTCTGAGCACATCATACATATGGATCTCTCTTATCCGTTTCTCCGCCTCCTTTTGAAATGCATCGGCATCAGGAGCGAAGTCGGTATATTTGTAGCCGAAGATCTCATCGGAGATCTCACCGGTAAGTATCACACGCACATCGGAGCTCTCATGTATGGCTTTACATACCAGATACATCCCTATAGATGCCCTTATCGTAGTGATATCGTAAGTGCCGAGCAGCTCTATTACTTCCTCTGCGGCGTCCTGCACATCCTTTTTGGAGATGATGACCTCATGGTGGTTTGAATGGATATACTCTGCCACCTCTCTCGCATATTTAAGATCTATGGCATCTATATCCATACCTATCGCCCATGTCTCAAGCGGCTTGTCGCTCAAGGAAGCCGCTATGCCGCACACCAGTGACGAGTCCAGTCCTCCCGAAAGAAGGAAGCCTACCGGTGCATCGGAATCAAGACGTTTTTTCACCCCCGCTATAAGCAGATCATGGATACGCTCTGTCACCCTTTCGATACCGTCATCACTATAGGAATCTACCTTGGACATATCCCTGTAGCAGATGAACTTACCGTCCTTGAAATAATGTCCGGGCGGAAAAGGCATTATCTTATCCGTAAGCCCGGTCAGATTCTTCGGCTCGGACGCAAACACCCAGCTGCCCTTTTCTGTCCTCCCGTAATAAAGAGGACGTATGCCTATGGGATCTCTTGCCGCAATATACTCTCCGCTTTTTGCATCATAGAGTATCATCGCGTATTCCGCGTCCAGTCTTTCAAACATATCCGTGCCGTACTCACGGTACATATATCCCAGCAGCTCACAGTCAGATCCACTGCCAAAGCTGTATCCCTTTGCCTCGAGCTCATCCTTTATCTTTCTGAACCCGTATATCTCGCCATTGCAGACTACCACTGTATCGCTGTCCGCAGGCAGTATCGTCCCGTCTACGCCCTCAGGGAGTCCGGAGATCCCGACGCTTTTCCTGCCGCTGTATATGAAGGGCTGCATGCCGGTCTCATCAAGTCCCATGATCGAGAGCCTGTTAAAGCCCAGCCAACCGTTTCCGGTATTTACTGTCCTCATGCCGTCGGGACCTCTTGAATGTGTCTTTTCAAGAGCCTCCGTCAGCTTTTCATATCCGTCTTCTTTTCCGCAGATACCGGCTATGGAACACATATAAAGCTACCTCCCCACAGAGTGAAAATTTAAATCGAAAAAAGGCGTCTCGGAGATAAACTCCAAGACGCCTTTGTCTTTTCTGATAAGTGAGACTATCACTATTTGTCTGATCTGTCAATCATTTGTTATCTAAAGCCGACCTGCTCTGAAGATCAGATATGGCTCATCCGAAAAAGAAAAGAAAAGATACCACGGTTATTCATGATCCATCATGTAAGCCATACATCCGGAACCGGATGCATGAAACCTAATATAAGCCGACTTTCCATTGTATATGAAGCTTAACAGGGGAAGAGGGATTCGAACCCCCATGAGCGGTTTTGGAGACCGCCAGGCTAGCCATTGCATCATTCCCCTATTCATGCGCTGCGCTGTCTCTGTTTATCATTCGACATATTTTCGCGCAACGCAGAAATTATACTAAATCAATACATTTATTGCAAGCGCCTGAAAAAATTTGCATCAGCTCCACGTCAGACTCATTTAGTCTGTGTCCGGTTTGCAGGCTGTCCGCCGCTCGTCTCAGTCTTCGTATAAACAAATCTGTCTACAGGTGCTCCCATCTTAATGGTATCGTCCTTCAGGTAGCTTCGTGCCCCATACTGTGCGCTTACAGTGTTCATGGCTCCCTTAAGACCTGATACGTATATCAGTCCGACTATAAGAGATACGACCAGTGCAAATATCTCAGCCGGCACCGTAAAGGAAGCAAAAAGAGCGATAAGTATCTGGACTATGACAAAGCACACGGCAGCGCCTATAGCAAGGTGCTTGTTGGCAAGCCCTTTGTCGATCGGCAGCGAGCCGACCATTTTACCCGTCTGACCGTTTATTCCGAAAGTGTATGTCTCATCGTTGTATTTAGTGGTCATCATCCAGACCGGAAGCATGGCATATTCCGCCTTTGCATTGGTCAGCTTTATCGACTCGGATTTCTCCTGTACTTCTTCAAACCCGCTGACGGTAGATCTGATCCTCTCCTTAAAAGTGTTTGTCACACGCTCGTTTGCTCTGGGCTGCGCATCCTTTTCCCCCACATCATATCGGTTTGCAAGATAACCACTGAAATAAGCTGCATTATACTCCACTCCCTTGGAGAGATCATACGGTTCTAGCGACTCCATGGTGGCATCGTCCATCTGGGTGGCTGCATCCACGGGTATCTTCTCAAAATCCATATCCCCGCTCCGGATGATCCGGTAATGATCCTTTTTTACATATTTTACTCCGTTCTTATCCCAAGATTTGCTCTTGACACCGTCATAGGACACAGACCCGGATGCATGACAGCTGTACAGCCAGAATGGTACATACATACCCGTGATATCCTCTATGCGGTTGCCCTCAGTGAATGCCTTAGGTAAGAGCTTCTTTCCCTTGGTAAATTCATTCAGCTTACCCTTTGCCTCTTCCTTGTCCACAGCAAAAGGAATGACCAGATCCGGTCTGTACATACCCTCAAAAGCCTGCGGTATGATAGCCTGATTGCCGCAATACGGGCACTCAGTCGCTGCGGTATTTTCATCGGCAACCATCTCTGCCTTGCAGGATGGACACTTATATCCGGTCAGCTTGCCGTTCTCGTCCGTTATAACGAGCTGTTCGGGTGTGGTCCATGTCATATCCGAGCTTGCGGCATTCTCTTTTTCGGCTTCCTGTGCCGCCATGGCCTGCTCCATGGTAAAGCTCGCATCGCAGTACTCGCATGTCATCTCCCCCGTCTTTCCGCTGAAGGAAAGCGCTGCCCCGCAGCAGGGGCATTTGAAATTAAGTACATCTCCCATTTTTGTAACCTCCTTACTTTACATCATCTGTCCAATAGCTCTGATTATAAATATCGGTAAACTTATAGAGAGCCTTGTATTTCCCGTGCAGATCCGTATTGCTTATCTCGATATCGGATGTATCTACTGTCATCGGATCACCAAGAAAATAGCTGTCCTTAAGTGTACCATCATACCCGTAATAATCACAGAGGAACCGTATTTCATCACCGTTTTTAAGCTCAGTCAGTCCCCTCGCCACAGTCTCTGTCTCATCAGTATCATAATCGGGATCGGCTCCGGCGATAAACCCGTAGGGATCATCATTATCAAATATGAGTATGAGCTTTACCTTGTCACCGTTAAGAAGGGCAGGCACATAGCCCGTGATCGTATAAGCATCTCCGTCATCGACAGTATCGGTATGATAGTACGCGACAGGCTGTCCGTTAATCGAGAGCCATGTACCGTCCACGTCGGGCATAAGCCGTCCGTTATCTCCCAGTACATAGAGATTGTCCAGACCGAGATCCGCATATCCCTCGCCGGTATCATAATACATGTTAAGATCAACTGAATGCACCATGCTCCACTGATCTTCCGTAAGCTCTATATATCTGTTTCCGTCTCCGTCGGTCTGCCATGTGAGCAGTCCCGGATCGAGTCTGTTGTCTGCTATATAGTCTGCTGTCTCCTCATCAGAGAGACTCCGTCCGATAAAGAGATCCGCTGACCCCGAAGCTCCCGAAAGAGCTGTGATAAGATCGGTGATCTGCCCCAAGCTCTGCATCGCTGAGCCGCTCTGCATAGCTGAGCCGCTCTGCGAGGATGTGCCGCTGCCCCCGAGCAATACCGTAAGAGGCGATATCATTCCTCCGCCGTAGGAATTTCCTCCATAAACAGTACCTCCCGTCGCAGCCTGACCGGACAACTCCAGACTCGCAAACTCTCTTATGCAGTCCGAATACTCATCATCCAGTCCTATCTGCTTGTAAGTGCTCATCGCCTTGCTCACAGATGAAGTCTTGCGATAAGGGAAATAAATGGATATGCCGTATGCATCCGTCATATTCGATGAAGTCCTGTTGTACTTCACCGCCGAGAGCAGGGTGTCCGAGAGAGCTTCTCCCTCCTTGGTCCCAAGTCCGTTCGCAAAGCTCACAAGGTCTATCTGGTCTATCTTCGACGATACCGCAAACTCTCTGACATTACTCCTCGCATTTGATACGGCCTTATACTCTCCGTTTTTTATCAGATCTGTAGTCTCCTGCGAGAACGCCTTAAATTCGTCTCCGACTGTCTGTGACAGCTCAGCGAGATCGACCACAGACAAGGTCGTCTTCTGTCCGTAGCAGCTCCTTGCGCACACATCCACGAAATCATCCGCTATATTCTTGCCTATCTCTATCGTAGGCATCGAGGTATCCCTCGAAAGAGCGGTAAGCCAGTTCGTATAATACCAGCCTACTCCGGGCTCGGTCTCTTCGGATGCGATAAGATAATCCGCGTATTCCGCAGCCATAAGATCTGTCTCTATCGTAGCCATAAGGCAGGCATCGAATCCTATGAAGTCATACTTCATTCCGGCATTCTTAAGCGCTGTGTTTATTCCCGCAAGGGACATCGAGCCGCTGCCGGGTTTTTTCTCATCATATCCGTAGCCCGATATCGATCCGCCGCCGTGATCCCAGAATATGAGCATGTTACGGTTAGCGGGATAATTCGCATTGCAGTATTTTATAAAGCCCGTAAGCGTGGCAGGATCGGTCATGACCTTGTTTCCCATGTCTTTTTCAAGACACTTAAGCCCTCCGCCCATCACCCGGTATATTTGGTTTGTCCTGCTGCTTATCACATTGTTTTTCCAGCTCTTGCAGCCTCCGGTATATACGATGATATTCACTTTATCGGACAGCGTCGCCTTGGCCATCTCATTCAGATCGTTGGTCGCCATACCGCTTTTCGACTCCAGATCCGTACCGCACATATAGACCATGATAGTGACGGTGTCATCTCCGTTACCTCGTATAGTTGTATACTTTTCACGTGCTTCTGAGTCAACGGAGGTGTTCAGTCTTCCCGTATTTTCTTCTCCGGTCCAGCCGGTCGAGGCAGAGCTTAAGTTATTTCCTCCGAAGAGACTCTGCAAGAGGGCCGAGGTTCCTGCAGAACCTGTCGATGCCGCTCCGTTGCCCGCTGCTGCACCTGTATTGCTCTGTGCTGTTTGCGCCGCTGTCTGTGCCGTGTCGTATGTATCCGCAGTGTCATAGCCTGTCGCATCCGAGCCTCCGAAAAGAGAAGACATTCCGTATCCGCCTCCTCCCAATACAAGCATCGCGATTATAGCTATGATCGGAAGCTTGCCGGAGCCTCCGCTCCTTGACCCTCCACCGAACGATCCGCTCCCCATGGCTGAGCCGCTTCCGACCCGACCCAGTCCGGACGGTCCGCCGATATGTACTCCTTTTCCACCGCCTGTCACACGTTTTTCTCGTGCTCTTGGTCTGTTTTCCATCATCCTGTCCTTGTCATATATTATTGCAGTCATGGTGACAGTGTCTGTCTTGATCACTTCATCACCTGAAAGACTCCATGATGTATTCTACTACACTTGCATGTATTTTGTAATTCCAGTTTACAATTGCAAGTCGCAAAAACCTATAATATTTATTTAGATTTCCATGCTATCTGGATTAAGAAGAAAATCATAAACACTCATTACCAATATGCCTTCTTCGTTATAAAGTGGTGCCACAGCATCCTTTGTAATAATAATTTTCTTAAATCCATCTCTGATCTTCACCAATGAACGTTGCTCCTGTTCCATCTTTTCTTTATTTGGTAACACATCTCTACGTATTTCCATAATGTTTCACCTCATTGCGTATTGAACAGAAATGCGGATTCCGCATTTTTGTTCGATACGAATTAGATTTTGCCGACAGTATCGGCGAAATCTTTGGAAAAGTTTCGCACTCTAAAAGCATGAAACCTCAAAAGTTGTATTTCCTATCTTTTGAGAAAAGCCAGCACAGTTTTCCTGTGCTGGCTTCTCTACATTCTGTATTCTATTGTTATTTTCCATAAAGTCCTCCATTTCCGAGCATGAAAAAGCTGCAAACTATTTCTGGTCTACTGCCTCATAAGCTCTATAAATATTCAATTATTTTTGAAGCTGCTTTGCTATAATTGCACGTTCTTTACCTTGAATTTTCAAAGCATTAAGTGCTTGTTCCAAAGAAAGCTTCATACTATCCATGAGTGACCTTACATCGTCACTTCTAGTTTGAACCTGTCGCTCATCTGCAACTTTATCAGCTAGCTTATTAAATGATTCACACATAGCATCACGTCCTTCCTCTGTTTCTTTAAAATGTCTAACACCATCCGCTAACGGTTTATAGTAGATATCGTCTGCATTTTTACAGTTAAAATCATGAGCCAACTTTCCAAAATCATCATCACCTTCATAAACTCCGTTTACAAAGATTATACGAGAGCCATCGTCAAATTGTTCATTAGTCTCTCTGACAACCTTATCTACATGATATATCGGTTCATTCGTGCCAAATTTGTCATGTTGACATATGAAAATAACATAAGCATCCTTCAATTCCTTGAATTTTTGCTTTTTCTTAAGCATTCTCACATCCATCATGCTACCATGAAATCTAATTCTTCTGTTGTGAGAACCCTCTACATTTCTCTGAACCTCAACATCAAATTCTATTCCGTCTCCATCAATAACGTGAATATCAAGAGTAATGTCGCGCCCTTCAACATATGGGCTTTTCATATCAACCTGTCCTTTAACTTTAACTACTTTGATATCATCTCTCTGGAGCACAATCTTTAACAACAATTCTGCTGCCTCGATATTTCCATCAAAGACCTTGCTCATAAGGTCATCATCGAATAAAGTTAAATCATCAATCGCTTTATCAAGCTCAGCATCAATCTGAGCACTAAGCTCGTTCTTAGAGGATTCTGCCTCTGTAACTCTTTTCTTTGCCATACTCACTCCTCACATTAATAATAGCATCATACCACACCCAAAACAATTAGCAATAAAGTGATTCTAAGCCTTCAACCTTACGCTTTATTACCCAATAAACATCTTCAACCTCTCGATCAGAAAGTTTTTCGAAACTGCACGAGAATAAGGAAGTGTTCAGATAGACAATTACCACAATAGCCGACAGAACCGGATATCGCCGGTATATTTTTGAAAAGGCGCAGGAAGAACTGAAGCGAAGGGCTGATGTTCCAGTCAAGAATCCGAGGACATCAAAGGCTACCTTACTCCTGAAGATAGGATGAGGTTTGAGAGACAGGAAAACATACGGACCAGCACTCAGAAGCTTATGAGCGGATTCGGAAAAATGGCAGGCGCAGCAGCAGGTGCTACTGCTGCAGTGGCATTAGTTGGTGCAAGTAGTGTCGCCGGAGAAGAAGCCGCACCTCTTGTTATGGATAAATGGGGAAAGCCTTTAATGAAAAAGACAACCGAATGGGGTGGAAGAATTGGCGGTTCAGACGGCACCATATCATCTTTTATGGAGTCATCTAAGGAATCATCTAAGTCGTAGAAGTACTGTAAATAAAAGGGCGGTTTTTTCAATCCGCCCTTTTGATGCTCCTATATAATAGCTCCTACATAATCCACCAGACCCCGCTTCTTCCTGAACTGAGATCAACTCCGTATGCAATACCCGATCTTGACTCGAAGACTTCTTCTGCGTAACTTTTGTCGTTTTTACCTGCTTTACCAAACATGAAAAAGAGTATTCCAAGGAGAATATGCATCCCGAGCCATCTTAACGGATGAGCGAGCGCATATATAGTGACAAATACTGAAATAGCTACTCCGACTATGGTTATTGCGATGTTTTTTCTGAACTTTTTCTTTTTGTAATCATATCTACGCTTATATATAAGATACGAACCGCAAACGGGACAGTCCATGTCAAGTTTATCAGCTTTCATCCCGGTTATTGATTCTGCGATATCCATATAGCGAAGGTTCTGATCCCAGCTATCCATTAATTCATACGTAAACCGCATATAAGGAGCCTGACTCACAGCGTTCTTAAAAGCATCATAAGAGAGTTTGCCAACTGGTTTTAAGCCATACAAATGATCTAACCCAGATGACCCTTTACATTCTGTGCTGTATGATATTTTCTCTTTTTCATTGTCTGGAGCAAGGAAGTACTGGCATCGCAGGTCATAATATTTAAGACCAGCATCCAGAAGTATCAAACCGAAGTCTCCCATGGCTTCATAGTTTTCTGAGTCCTCTTTATTCAGAAATGGATGTTCCTGGTGGATACGTACCATCCTTGCTGTTATGTAGACAACCATAATGATATTGTCTATACTATACTTGCGAAAGTTCTGAGGTGATTTGCGTATGTCATGGATCGGGTCATTGAATACATCGGTGCACTCCAGGAGATTGTCACATGTATCTTTGACATGCTGCTTTTTGAATATCTTTATTTGATAATTCTTGCACCATTGCCATGCATCATAAATTCCCAGATACATACTTCTTGCAAGGGGTTTCCTCTTCATCTGCATGATAAACATGCCGGTTATGATAAAAGTTGCGAACAGCTTTTGTATGCGTTCGCTCGGCTTGAGCTCGTATGGCTGATACACTTTATACATAAACTGACCAATACCGTAGGCTACTTCATGATTTTTGCACTTCTTATTGCAGTATGTATCTATACCCTGCATGATTGAAGTGAGCATGTCTGCCGTAAAGTCCTCATCAAGAAGAGGTTTGCCATTGTATGTACCGTCATCTGTTAGAATGGTGTCAAGAACCGTACAAGGCTTTGATGCAGTATCGAAGGCCAAGGGGTTTTTCCCATTAGATGTCAGGAAATGGACATACATTCCAGCCAAATCGTATACAGCATCTCTCACCAGTATCTCTTCTGATGAACCATTCTTCAGATGCCGTATATACTTGCCGTCTACTTTTGTTATAGATGTAATATTGTTATTGTATTGAACAGATATTGTCATGTCGCACCTCCTTTACTTCTTGTACTTATTACACTGCATGGATTATATTTTCGCAATAGGATAATTCCTGTCCATTAGATAAATATATCTCATTATCCTTCTAATAGCGGATAAATGCAACATTTCTCTATTTCCGTGTAAAAAACGCAAATTAGGGCTTGATTTAGGTTATGGGCATACTTTTTAATTCTTTTACGCGTTACGGAGGAAGCTATGCAAGACATACATGTTCTTTTTGGATTTTCATCACAGCAGATAGCGGATAATATTAGTAATTCGCTCAAATCCTTGGGATTTAGGGTATCCAGTAATATGAGACCCGATAAGTATACCTTTAAGGAATTCCTCGATAATAACCTTTCATTAGATGCTGTCATATTAAAGGAGCATCTTGATGGCGGCGACAGCTACAGCATAGAAGAGCTCGTTGATCTGACCGATAACGTGAGCCCTGACATTAATTTTGTAGTCATTTTAAGTCCTAAGTATAGAGGCACGGATCAGATGAAGGAGCTATACGCAGCGGGTATCCTTTGTGTAGTTTTTTCTGATGGGAAAAAAGTGTCAATCCGGACATGATCGCGGATCTTGTAGCATATGGAAGGACACGTCGCGAAGCAAGGGAGTATTACAGGATAGACAGGATCACGATAAAGAAAGTCTGCAAAACCCGACTTTCTCATGTGAGGTTATCGGTATACTCGAAGATAGCCTTATCTACGGAATTAAGGAATTTGAGAGCCTTCTTGAAGTAATCACTCTCTTTATCGAAAGATTCCGTGGTACTGGCTATGTCGGCAGCTACCCTGTTGAAGTTTTCAACCGTTTTATTAAGGGCTTCCGACGAATAAAAAAGGCTTTTGGTTAAGCGGTCATTGTATTTATCGTCAAGTGGCTCAATGCCAAGGTAATTATACATATCACGCGGAGTGCGTGCATGACAACGCTTAAAGGCTGCATCCGGATTTTTTTTGTAAAGATCAAGGATAAAGGTTTTATACAGCCGATTATAAGTAAGTTTAGGAGTTATGCCCATAAGGTCTGAAATGTTTTCAAGCGCCTTATTGAAAGTCATGAGGTGCAGGGGTCTACCCAGTTTTGATCCGATAAAAGCAGGTTCATCGGGGTTTCGACCCTCATAGCGCAGTGTTAATTGTTCAACAAGCTCATCAGACAAAGGCATGGTATGAGTAAGATCCTTATTCTTACTGCCCTGATAGCTGAGGGTTTTTATTCCGTAAAGATCGCCTGCCTTTAAGGAAACGATATCCTTAAGGGGTATGCCGGTCTCAATGATTATATTAAAAACAAGCACGAGATCTGGATTACGCTTGTAAAGCATATCGCGAATAAGATCCAGCTCCTGTTTGGACGTTATAGGGGTCATAAAGGTCTCCTAATTAAGTGTTGTTTTATATTTTATCATTTATGGAACATGGTTTCAAATAAAGGAAGTAGAAAGGAGTCAGTCAAGTAATCGTTGGCAAATTTTCCAGTAATTCAATTTTTTCGATTGGAATGATACTTCTGCGCTATCGCTGCCTGTGCTGTCATGCTAACCTACGACACTTTTTACAACCCCTAAAAGGCTCTAAAACCTATTGGCATTTTCGCATTTAGCTATACAAATCATCTAATGTTAGCAATGATACCTTCTCACCATCAGCGTTCTCAACAACCCACTTAGAAAAGCCTGACAAAGAAAAATACATATACTGAACTTCCTCGTATTTTCTGTCAATAAGACCTTTTCTGTTCATCAGGTCTTCATAAACTGGCTTATCTATCTGTTCGTTTTTGAACTTACACTCTCCAAGAATTGCCTTCTTTCCAATTTCATCAATTCCAACAACATCAATATCTGTTGGAACACGATCATGTCCCATCCCCCACCATTTTCCTACATTTGTAGTCATGCATTTCAGCTTTCCATCTAACCCATGTGAAAGAACGTAATATCTACACATATCTTCAAAAATCTCACCCATGAAATCATGCAAATTGTTCTTTACATACATATTGTAGTAAACGTCTCCACGGTTCATCTCAATGGCAGCGCGCCCCTTTGGTATGAATTTATACCAAAAACGATACATGCCATCAGCGATTTCATAGTTAACCTTCTTTTTGTTCTTTTCATCTGTTATGGCGGAAACTTTTGCCAGAACTCCAACTGTAGTAAGATTCTTTATAGTATATGAAACTGCAGCGGTCGACTCATGTACTTTGTCAGCGATTTCATTTACTTTATTTGCCCCACCTGAGCACGCCTCAATCACTGTATTGTAGGTGTTAACAGTTCGGAACTCTTGCATAAGCAAATTATATGGTTCTTCATAAAGGTAACCGGATGGTTTAAAAAAAATATTTATCAAGTTATCATCTAACGAAATAGAATCATCAAAAAGTGTTAAGTATTTTGCAACTCCTCCAGTTACACCAAATACAACAGCCTTTTCCTCATTATTGTATTTAGGCACAAATTTAGCAGAATCCAGATAATCAAATGGTTTTAAGAAAATTTGATTATCACGTCTGCCAAACAGTGGACTCTTTTCACTCAAGATTTTTTTCTCCATAAAACTAATTGCTGAGCCACTAATGATAAAATATATATTTTTCTTACTAAGAATTGAATCAATCGCACCTTGAAATCTTGATAAAAAAGACTCGTCTACTTCGGCAATATATGGTATTTCATCCAAGACGATTACTGTTTTTTCATCTTTACAACTATTACCTACAAACTTAAAGAAGCCTTCCAAATCCGAAAACCCCACACCTTCCATCTCTGGTACGATATCAGAAATGAATTGTGCACTCCACTTTTTTACATTATCTTCTAAGCTGGATTTTGCTGCTATATAATAGGACGCTCTCTTATCCTTAATAAATTCTGAAATAAGCGTAGATTTACCTATACGTCTGCGGCCATAAATAACAGTCATTTGGAAACCTGGCTGATTGTATGTTTCCTCCAGTACACTCATTTCATGTTCTCTTCCTATAAACATACTTATTTCTCCCACTGATAATTCCCTTTACTAAAACTGCTTTTGCTAAAATGTGTTTTATTAAAAATAATTTTAGCATAGTCTTCTTAGATGTCAATGTAAGAATCTATCCACTTATATAAAAAACGCCTAAGCAAACCATTGATTAGACATTGTTGTGGCTTGTATTTCTAACATATAGCTTACCTAGACCAGTGCCTCTGGGCTTCAAAAACAGGACTGTTAACTACGACACTTTTTTTGGGTAAAAAATAGAGAGAGTCGATTGACTCTCTCTACTGTAAACGCTTTAAATTCAAGGCTTCTGAGACTTTCAAAATCTTTCTTTTGCCCTTAAAATCAAGGAAAAATCGTCTTTTGAATCTCATATTGAAGACCTAAAAAAACTCGTTGCAGCCGGATTATTTCTGCGCTATAGCTGCCTGTGCTGCCGGCAAGTGCGCCTTGCGGCTCTCTGCCTATTTCTGCGCTATCGCTGCCTGTGCTGCCGCAAGGCGGGCTATAGGCACTCTGAACGGTGAGCAGGACACATAGTCGAGACCGATCTTGTTGCAGAACTCGATGGATGAAGGATCTCCGCCGTGCTCTCCGCAGATACCGCAGTGAAGCCCGGGTCTCACGCTCTTACCCTTCTTAAGCGCCATATCCATGAGCTCTCCGACGCCGTCCTGATCAAGCTTTGCGAAAGGATCGTTTTCAAATATCTTTCTCTCATAGTATGCCTGCAGGAACTTGCCGGCATCATCTCTCGAGAAGCCGTAGGTCATCTGTGTCAGGTCGTTCGTACCGAAGCAGAAGAACTCGGCATCAGCCGCGATCTTGTCAGCAGTGAGCGCAGCTCTCGGGATCTCTATCATCGTACCTATCTCGTACTTGAGATCGTAGTTGAGATTCTTCAGCTCCTCGTCCGCTACAGCCACTACAGTATTCTTGACATACTTAAGCTCCTTCCCGTCACCTACGAGAGGGATCATGATCTCAGGCACGATCTCCCAGTCGGGATGCTTCTTTGCCACATTTACCGCTGCCCTTATCACGGCCACGGTCTGCATCTTCGCGATCTCGGGATATGTGACATCCAGCCTTATACCTCTGTGACCCATCATAGGGTTAAACTCCGCAAGTGTATCTATCTTTGCTTTGATCTGCTCTACGGTCTTGCCCTTCGCCTTGGCGAGCTTCTGTATATCGGCATCTGTCTTGGGTACAAACTCATGCAGAGGCGGATCAAGGAATCTGATGGTAACAGGATTGCCCTCCATAGCCTCAAAGAGCTGTTCGAAGTCTCCCTGCTGCAGGGGCTCTATCTTCTTAAGAGCATCCTCTCTCTCATCTACGGTATCGGAGACTATCATCTCACGGAAAGCCTCTATCCTGTCTTCATCGAAGAACATATGCTCGGTACGGCAGAGACCGATGCCCTCGGCTCCGAGCTCTCTTGCCTTCTTCGCATCATGAGGAGTATCGGCATTGGTACGTACCTTAAGTGTCCTGTACTTGTCGGCCCACCCCATGATCCTGCCGAACTCTCCGGCGATCTTGGCATCTACCGTGGGAACCGCTCCGTCATAGATATTTCCTGTAGTACCGTCAAAGGAGATCACATCACCCTCGTGATACTCCTTGCCGGCAAGCGTAAACTTCTTATTCTCTTCATCCATTATGATGTCGCCGCAGCCGGATACGCAGCAGGCACCCATGCCTCTTGCCACGACAGCTGCATGGCTCGTCATACCGCCTCTTACGGTAAGGATACCCTGTGCCACCTTCATACCGGTGATATCCTCGGGTGAGGTCTCAAGTCTTACGAGTACGACCTTCTCGCCTCTTGCAGCCCAGTCCTCGGCATCTGCCGCGGTAAATACTATCTTGCCGCTTGCTGCTCCGGGTGCTGCGCCTAAAGCCTTGCCTATAAGACGTGCTCTTACAAGCGCACTCTGATCGAATGTGGGATGAAGCAGAGCGTCAAGATTTCTGGGATCTATCATGGCTACTGCCTCTTCCTCTGTCCTCATTCCGGCATCCACGAGATCGCAGGCGATCTTGAGAGCTGCCTGTGCGGTCCTCTTACCGTTTCTGGTCTGCAGCATGTAAAGCTTGCCGTGCTCCACGGTAAACTCCATATCCTGCATATCCCTGTAATGCTCCTCTAGAGTCTTGCAGACATCCGAAAACTGTGAGAATGCCTCGGGGAACTTTACTTCCATCTCTGATATCTTCATGGGTGTGCGGACACCTGCCACGACGTCCTCGCCCTGTGCGTTTGTAAGGAACTCTCCGAAGAGCCCCTTCTCACCCGTAGCGGGGTTTCTCGTAAATGCCACACCGGTACCACAGTCATCACCCATATTACCGAATGCCATAGACTGTACGTTTACAGCCGTGCCCCATGAATAAGGGATATCATTGTCTCTTCTGTATACGTTTGCTCTCGGATTGTCCCATGACCTGAATACAGCCTTTATAGCTCCCATCAGCTGATCCTTGGGATCGGTAGGGAAATCCTTGCCTATCTTGCTCCTGTACTCTTCCTTAAACTGGTTTGACAGTTCCTTCAGATCGTCTGCGTCAAGATCAACGTCCTGTGTGACACCCTTTTTGGACTTCATCCTGTCTATGAGCTGCTCGAAATACTTCTTGCCTACCTCCATGACGACATCGGAGTACATCTGGATGAATCTCCTGTAGCAGTCCCATGCCCATCTCGGATTGTTTGATTTCTCTGCAAGTGTGTTTACGACGGTCTCGTTCAGTCCGAGGTTGAGGATGGTATCCATCATACCCGGCATGGAAGCTCTCGCTCCCGAACGAACCGAAACGAGAAGCGGATTCTCTTTATCGCCGAATCTCTTGCCCGTGATCTCCTGCAGCTTGTCGATATACTCCATGATCTGACCGAAGATCTCGTCATTGATCTCCCTGCCATCCTCATAATACTGTGTACATGCCTCGGTGGTAATGGTGAAACCCTGCGGAACGGGAAGTCCCAGATTAGTCATTTCTGCCAGATTCGCACCCTTGCCTCCCAGGAGCTCACGCATATCGGCATTGCCTTCCGTGAAAAGATACACCCATTTCTTCATACTGTTTCCTCCATTAATAAAATGTTGTCGAGGTCAAAAGTCCGAAATACCCTCGTACTTAGATATTATACCTTGCACGAAACGTTTCATCAATGTATAAATTTGTCCGGTGCTCCCGCCTGGGCTGCTGTATGCTGAGGAACTCTACCACCCCAAGTTTCAAGCCCTGCTTGAAACTTGCTGCGAATGCTCATTGTGTTGGAACAGATGCAGCTT
>CAJOME010000005.1 GCA_905235585.1 uncultured Lachnospiraceae bacterium
ACGAAGTGGCGGCGACAATCCTCGATAGCTCAATGGTAGAGCATTCGGCTGTTAACCGAAGGGTTGCTGGTTCGAGCCCAGCTCGGGGAGTGGGGTTTCTGTAAGCTGATACATTATGAACCGGATATACGGCCCGGTGGTCAAGAGGTTAAGACATCGCCCTTTCACGGCGGTAACACGGGTTCAATTCCCGTCCGGGTCACGAAAGTAAAAGCCTTGATTTTTCAAGGCTTTTTATTATTTTATCCCCGAAAAACGGGCGTTTCTGCCGTTTCAATTTATCCCCACAGATAGAGGGTTTCCTTTATGATCCATCTGCCCTCGGGGTTCTCAACCATATCAGAGTGAACATGAGATATCCCGTCCACTATATCCTCATAGGTTAAAGCGCATATCTCTCTGCGCCGCAGACCGATCATGGCAAAGCCCATATACATTTTCATGTTCTTTCCGGAGACGCTACGGCATAGGCTATTTATAAGCTATCAACGGATAGGGGCGGATATACCACACTATAGCCTCCGGCGGATGTGTAAAAATTGCGCGTAGCCATTGACGTATACACAATTATTGTGTATTATAATATATGCCAGGAGGCAATACACATGAAGAAAAGGGACTTGATTAAAAAGCTTGAAAAAGCAGGCTTCAAACTTGACAGACACGGTAGCAACCATGATGTCTACAAGAGAGGAGCTGACGAGGAGCCGGTGCCGAGGCACAATGAAATAGACGAAAGCCTTGCAAAGCACATAATCAGAAAGTGGGGGCTTAAATAACCACATCCCTTGAAGAAAAGGAGGTATATATGAAGATAGCATATCCGGTAATTTTTACACAGACAAAAGACAAAAAAGACACATACCTCGTCTATATTCCGGACATGGACGGAGCTACAGAGGGATACGGACTGGTAGATGCAATCCACATGGCGAGGGATTACATAGGCAGTATTCTTTTCAACAAGTCTGAAGATGAATACCCCGCTCCAAGCTCATTGGTATCTATAGATGCAGCTTCGGGAGAGTTCAGCAGCTCAGGCGAGTCTTTTGTGTCGGTGGTAGACATTGATATGGGAGCATACAAAAAGGAACTTGACAATAGATCCGTGAGGCGAAATGTGAGCCTACCTAATTGGCTCAACCAGGAAGCAGATAAAGCCCATATCAATGTATCCAGAGTTCTACAGGAGGCTTTGATCAGCAAGCTTGATGAACTTAAAATGGCATAAAACCCGACAATAAATACGCCCTCATTAGTAAAAAAGTATAGGCGCGATTGAATTAAGATGATACACTTACGATACGTTTGTCGCAAACCGTAAGATCTCGAAAGGTAGCAAATTGATCGTGAAAGACAGACAATCCCATCTCTATTCAAAAAGGAGGATGTTGACAAAAAAACATCCTCCGCATATAATAACTGACGCATGACACGAAAATGTGTCACATTTTTGGACAGGAAATGTGACACGACACCATGCAAAGCCTGATAAACGCAGGGCTTTTATACGGGTTCAATTCCCGTCCGGGTCACTTTGAGGAATCTAGAGAATTCAGGTTTTCTCGATCGAGTGCTTAGTGGTATAATAGGATTGCTCGCAGAATGGCGATTAGATAGAATTCGCAGTGCATGCGATCTGGAAATAGGTAAAACTCGCAGAATGGCGATTAGACAGAATTCGCAGTGCATGCGATCTCGAAAACCTTTCAGGTTTTCTCGATCGAGTGCTTCGCACTATAATTTCTTCGCGATAAGCACATATGCCCGCAAGCGGTCATGTGCTTTCCGCTCGAAATTGCACTGCTCATGTGGCGACATAGCCAAGCGGTAAGGCAAGGGTCTGCAACACCCGTATCACCAGTTCGATTCTGGTTGTCGCCTCTGAAAAATAGCTGATGATTCATCAGCTATTTTTTTGTACAGGAGATTTAATTGGCAAAACTCGCTGATATTCGCTGCCAAAAGGCTGTGAATATCAGCAAATTATGGACACTGTAAGAACTATGGTATAATCTACCATTATAAACCTATATATCAGGAGAGCGTAGGATGTCTCAGAAAAAGATAAGTGTCATAATACCCTGCTACAACGTGAGCATGTTTGTCGACAGATGCATGGAGTCTCTTGAAAAGCAGACCATAGGGATGGACAGTCTCGAGATCATACTGATCAATGACTGCTCCAAGGATGCCACACTCGGCAAGCTGCTGCTGTGGGAGATGAAGTATCCCGAAAGTATAGTGGTGATACCGCTCGAAGAGAATATAATGCAGGGCGCTGCGAGAAACATAGCAAGAGAGTACTGCACCGCTGAGTATATAGCTTATCTGGACGCTGATGACTGGATCCTGCCCAATGCCTTCGAGAAGATATACAGGGTCGCCAGACAGAACAATGCCGACATCGTAAACTATCTTTCAAAGAAAACCTATGTGGAGCCCGAAGAGGATGATCCCACTACCAAAAGCGGGAAGCCAGACAGATTTGTGGAGGTAAATACTGCGCAGGAGAGGCTTGATTTCTTCATGGGAGACTGCCCGTTGCTAAGAGGCTGCTGGGACAAGCTTTTCCGCAGGGATTTCGTGGAGGAGCATGATCTGAGATTTGCCGAGGGTGTATTTGATGAAGAGAGTCTGTTTACCACCCCGGCATATATGCACTTTAAGAGGATATATCTTTTGAATGAATACCTGCACAGGTATTATCAGAATCCCATCAGCTCCACCTACAATCTGATGAGAGATATGAAGAGAAGGGACGATAATGCCAGGACCTGGCTCGCCACCTACAAGGTGATGAAGGCAGACGGATCACTTGATGAGAACCATGAGCTGGCGGAGTGGTTCTTTATCATAAACTATTTCATCCGGTCTATTGTGTTTGCGACAGGTCGCGGCATACCGTATGACCTTGCCGCCGTACAGGAGATGCAGAGGAACGTTCTGGATTTCTTCCCGAACTTCAAGCAGAATAAATCGCTGGCTGCGAGAGAGCTCTACAGGGAGCCCCTAAAGCTTATAGATATCCCCATAGATGAATCAAACTTTGCGGAGTACAATGCCGCATGGGAAGAGATAGTAAAGACATATCCGAATGGGATTTGATATGAAAAAGATCAGCATCATCATCCCCGTATACAATACCGAGAAGTATATAAACCGGTGTGTGATGTCGCTCGTGCGTCAGAGCATAGGAGCCGACGCGCTGGAGATAATGCTCATTAACGATGCCTCCACAGACGAATCTCTTAAGTATCTTTATGCTTGGGAAAAGGAATTTCCGGAAAGCATCTGTGTGATAGATCTTGAAGAAAACGTAAAACAGGGCAAGGCAAGAAACATCGCCCTGCAGTATACGACGGGGGAGTACATTGCCTATCTTGACTCAGACGACTGGCTTGTGCCGGATGCTCTGCGTATGCTGTATGATAAAGCGCAGGAGACCGGTGCGGAGATCGTGGCATATCTTTCAAAGGATGTGAGTATAGAAGAGCAGAAGAAAAAAGGCGATGCCATAATCCTTGAGAACGATACGGACAGCGGCATGGAGGATGAGTATCTCAGAATAAGGGATACGGTCGACTATATCAGGCTTTTCTTTGGAGGCATGTCACAGAGAGGCTGCTGGGACAAGCTTTACAGGCGCGATTTTGTATTGAAGCATGATCTTAAATATACCGAGGGCATCTTTGATGAAGAAAGTCTTTTCACTATCCCCGCGCTCATGCATGTGAAAAAATATTATCTGATGAACAGATACCTGCACAGGTATTCCGATAATCCCATGGGTACAGTCAGCAACCTCTCTCAGAAATACGAGCATCTGCATGATAATGAAGTCACATGGAGGCAGGTATATGATGTGCTGAAAAAGGACGGATTCCTTAAAAAAGAACCGGAGCTGACAGAAGCGCTCTTCGTTCACAACTACTTCAACCGTTCACTGATGAATGCCGATGCCGCAGGACTCCTGTATGACGCGGAGGGAATACGGGCACTTCAGGACACCATACACAGGCTCTATCCGAAATACAGGTATAATCCCATCCTCATAAATATGAGGAGCTTCCCCTATATGGAAAAGCTCCTCGAAATGAATGTGGATGAAGAAAGTGTAGATGCCTTTTACTCCATCCTCAGGGATTGGGAAAGCATAGTAGGAAACGAGGTCTGAACGTCATTTCTTTAATTCGGGTCAATCCGTTTTGGGTCGTAATCGTGCAGCAGGTGCGCGATTCTACTGTGAACTGTAACTCTTTAATACATATATCTCTGACGGTATGCGGCTGTCTTTGTAGTACACCTCATAATTACTGTCTTCCACTACGTTGAATATGGCATAGTTCTGATATGAGTAATCGGACTTGACCAGATCGGGTACAAGCTTTTTTATCTCATCCTCTGACTCAATCTGCTCTGATACAGCTTCCTCATCGTCATATTGTATCTTAATGATATGGTCTATATCATCAGGATCAAGCTCTGCTTTTGCGTATATCCCGCACTCATTGAGCAGAGATATGGTCTTTTCAAAGGACGGATATACATAGCCTATATTTACGGGATACGACTCACGATAACTGCCGTGGTCTATCTCTGTCTCAATATACAGATATCCTATAGGAGCTTCCTTTTGCAGATAGTCGAGGGAGAGTGCCCGGGTCTCATTCCTGACGGTCTCGATAAGGGACTTCATCTCGGAAGAAGAGAGCGTGCGGTCTCTGGTTTCATAGCTGCCTGATTCATAAGATATCTTCCGGATATTTTCCACATTGCCTGTTCCGTAAGGACCATAAGCGGCGGCATCGGACAGGATATAATATTCTGCGTTTTTATAGGCATCAGTGTCATATATCTGTTTCAAAGCATTAAGATTGGAACTGTCATTCAGATCCACATAATAGGTACGCTTAAACTGTCTGCCGGAACGGAGTCTGAGATTTACGGATATTTCCGTATAGTTCGATCCGACGGGCTCTGTACGGTCATACTCCATATCAGGGGCATTTCGCTTCATCCTGTTTGCCTTTGCATATTCTGCGCCTGCCTTCGCCAGAGTATATACGGACTCTGTGTCGGTCAGACGCATATCACGCATGATGCGATCTTCTTCAGACTCGGTGTAGCCGTCATAGCTGTATCTGTAATCGTATCGGTCACTATTGATGCCCGGTATGTACAGAGCAGAGCTTTCTATGCTTCCTTCAGCCGGCAGCTTCGTATCATAGCCGGTAGGATCGAGTATGAAAAAGCACGCTGTCAGTGCGACGATCACGGCAGCGATCACCGCCGAAGGCAGATGCTTTATGCATGCCTTAAAGTCAAACTCATATATTATCTCGATCACGGCATGGCTCAAAACTATACCTATTATCAGACCGAATATCATCCAGCCGTAGGTCATACTGTCCGAGATGGAAGGAAAGAAAATGCCAAAGGCAAGCGCGGTGGGTATCATGATAAATACCTTTATAAAAGGCTTTGATGCTTCAAAAGCCATAGCCCTGCCTGCAGCCTCAGCGGGGCGGAGCTTTATGAGTGATCTTGTGAGCGCAAAGAGTACTGCCGTCGCAATGAGGGATACCGCGGCTATCACAAAGCACTGCAGAGGATATCGATACTGGGACGGGTCGGCATATTTGGTCTCGTTGCTCACTATCATTTTCCCGATGACGGTGACAGGCGAAAGATAAGTATAATCGTTAAAGCCGCTGTACTTGCTCATAAAGAATGTGGTGCCGTATCCATCAAGCAAAAGGGCATATATCTCAAGTCCGAACATGAGCACGCCGGCTGCGGCTACGGTGACCGCACCGTGACCCGTGAGCACGGCGGCGAGTACGATAAATGTGTATATAAGAATATAAGCACTGATATAGATAAACATGGTCTGTACACCGTACATGAATCCCGCACCGGTGACCAGCCCGTTTGAAGCTCCCAGTCCTGCGGCAAAGAGCTGCATCACGATATACGGGATAACACCGATCAGTATGCCGTTCAGATATGCCGCGGAAAACTTTGATGTGCGCAGCACAGGTATGGCGCCGTAGAAATCAGCCTCCTGCTTGCTGTGCAGATATTTCATACCGTGCATGGCATTGAGTACTGCCATTATCATCAGTCCGAAAAGGGCAAAGCCGCTTGCGGGTCCTATCGTAAATCTGACAAACGAATACTGCAGCTGCAGCAGGGTATCCCGCAGAGTCACATAGGAAGACAGGTGATCCTGTATTTTAATAAGAGCCAGTACGGGAAGCGCAAAGAAGAAGCCCACTATGGAAAGGGCAAGAGACCATATCCTGCGTTTTAAATCCTCTGTCAATGTATTAATAAATGATCTTTTTGATGTCATATCCTTCTACCCCCGTTGATGTGATAAATATCTCTTCAAGTGAGAGCGGCAGCGTCTCCATGAATACCGGATTGCCTTCCAACAGCAGCTTCTTCAGTTCATCATGATCCCCTTTTACGATCAGAGTGTACAGAGAACCGCGTCTCTCCTGCTCCAAAGGCTTCAGTTTTTCAAGCAGCCCGGCCGGATCATAGTCCGACGAAAATACGATCTGGATCTTATGTATGTCTCCCTTGATATCATCGAGATCCTCCGACAGCAGCATGCCGCCCTTGTAGAGCAGGCCGATGGTGTCGCATATGTCCTCCAGCTCACGGAGATTGTGCGAAGCGATGATCGGAGTGAAGCCCCTGTCGGTCATATCCTGCGCGAAAAGGCTTTTCACACCCTGACGCATCACCGGGTCAAGGCCGTCGAACGTCTCATCGCAGAACATATACTTTGTGTTCGCAGCCAGTCCCAGTATGATAGAGAGCTGCTTTTTCATACCCTTTGAGAACGTAGAGATCTTCCTCCTGCGATCCAGCTCAAAGCGCCGCATCAGATCTTCATAGCGGCTCCTGTCATAAGACGGATAGCAGGTCCCATAAAACCGGGCCATTTCATCGGGCGTGGCATTTAAGAAGAAAAAAGCCTCGTCAGATATGTGGAAGAAGCTTTCCTTGCAGGAAGGATTCTCAAATACACTCTGTCCGTCTATCTCTATCAGACCGGAATCAGGCCTGAGTATGCCTGACAGCATACGAAGGAAGGTGGATTTGCCGGCTCCGTTTGTGCCGATGAGCCCGAAGACTTTCCCCTCCTCTATATGCAGTGTAACTCTGTCTACCGCCACGATATCTCCGAAGCGCTTGGTGACATTTACTGCTTCTATCATTTGTGACTGTCCCCCTTTACTGCTTTTTGGATCTCATCCTCGGTAATACCGAGCTCGCGGGCTCTGTCAGCCAGTGCGGCAAGCTCGCGCAGAGTATCTTCCTTTTTCATTTTTTTTACTCCCTCCGTATCTTTTACAAAGCTCCCCCTGCCGGGTACAGAGTAGGTGTATCCGTCCGCTTCAAGCTGGCGGTATGCCTTCTGTATCGTATTGGGATTGATGGACAGATCCGTGGCAAGACTTCTTACGCTCGGCAAAGGCTCATCCGGAGCGAGGAGACCGCTTATGATCTCATCCTCCATACCGGAGACGACCTGCTCGTATATGGGACGCTTATCCCGGAAATCAATTCTCCAAAGCATCCTGACTCCTTTCTGCATAACTGTACTATGACGAATAATACGGTTAGTATACCACGGATCGCTCGTGTGTCAATACAAAAAATACGATTTATGGTAAAATAAATAGGTTAATGAGTCATTGCATGAGGATAAACGATGGATAATATAGGAAATTACGAGGACGTAAACTCGTGGAATACGGTCATACTGCTGTACAATTCGGCGTTAAAGGAGATAGAGACCAAGCTCCAGATATTAAACGATGAGTTCCAGCATGTGCATCAGTACAATCCGATAGAGCATATAAAATCAAGGCTCAAGACACCGGAGAGCATAGTAAACAAGCTGAAGCGTCGGGGCTATGAGTCTACCATCGCCAACATGGTGAAGTATGTCAACGATATCGCCGGAGTCCGTATCATCTGTTCCTTTACCTCCGATATATACAGGATAGCGGATATGATGGCAAGGCAGAATGATATCAGCGTGCTTTCGATAAAGGACTACATCAAGAATCCGAAGGACTCGGGCTACAAGAGCTTTCATATGATCGTATCGGTGCCGATCTTCCTGTCCAACGAAACGATGGAGACCAAGGTGGAGATACAGATAAGGACAGTAGCGATGGATTTCTGGGCGTCTCTGGAGCATAAGATAAACTATAAATATGACGGTACGGTGCCGGAGCATATCAAGAGAGAGCTCAGTGAGTGCGCTGAGATGGTATCGGATCTGGATGCTAAGATGATGAGCCTGAATGAAGAGATAAAGGAAAGCGAAAATACGAATGAGGATATGGTTCAGAGAGTTTAAGGATAACCATATGCTGTGTGATCTGACAGTGGACGACTATGACAGGGATACCCGGACCCATAAGGTAGTAGGCGCGCTTGAGAAGGCCTGCAGCGAGCTGGATCTGTCGGTTCCGATATGGCTTGAGATAAACATCCGCGACTTTAAGAGGAATGCAAAGTGCCGTTTTTATCAGGACAGCTTTGTGGACAGCATAGGCTTTGACTATCTTGAAATGCAGGTAATAGAGGAGGATTTTTAAGTTTGTTGTAAAACATTGACACTGGTGATAGAATAGACAGGATATAGCGTCTTTTATGAAAGGAGCTTTAAATGGACAATTTCATGGACAGGCTTGTAGAGAGAATGAATGATCGTGACCAGGGGTACGGGGAGGATATCCCCCAGGATGAGGGAAGATATTCATCTGCACCCAGGGGAAGGATGGAATATAACGAGCCGGATGACGGATATGGGTACGGCAGACCACAGAGAGCTGCCGCAGCGTCTTCTGTAGGACGCAGGGATCTCGAGGAGCTCGGCAGAGCAGTCATTTCGGCGCAGAAGAAGATATCAGACAATCAGACCGCAGCGATTGACGAGCAGAAGACTACTCTTGAAGCGTTAAAGACTGCTCTGGTCGATCAGGCCAAGGGACTGGACGAGGGCTTTAAGGAGCAGGACGGCAAGATAGAGGCCAACTCCGAGAAGGTACTCGCGGCATTGCGCGAGCTCGCATCGGATGTAAAGTCCCCAGCGAACCAGCCTCAGGCACAGGACGGCGGCATCACCAGATCCTATCTGGAGGAGCTCTCCGCGGATATCACGGCGAAGTCCGCAGATGCGATACATAAGGAAGATGTCAAGCTTTACAAGAACGTACAGGCAATAGTAGAAGAGAATGCCGGCAACCTAAACAAGGCCATCACAGCATCCAGCGCAAAGACCGCAGAGGATGTGAAGGCAGGGCTTGCTTCGCTGACACAGCTGGAGAAGATAAACGAGCTGGAGGCAGCCCTTGCGGAGACCAAGGAGGAGCTTGTAAACAAGACCTCCGGACTCAAGGCAAAGCTTACGGTGGTGATGCTTCTCAGCATAGTAAACTTTATAGGAGTGGCGGTACTGGTCGCTATTGCTTTCGGATTTTTATAAGAAATGGCACAGGATACTGATAAGGATCATTACATCATAAACGGCGGCATACCTCTGACCGGTGAGGTTAGCATAGGCGGCGCAAAGAATGCGGCGCTTGCCATCATAGCCGCATCCATAATGACAGACGAGACAGTGACTATCGAGAACGTACCTGACGTTCGCGATACTAAAGTCATGCTTGAGGCCATGGAGGGTATCGGGGTAAAGATCAATCGTCTTGACCGTCACACCATTGAGATAAACGGATCCCGGGTAGAGAATGTAAATATAGATACCGAGAATATCAGAAAGATAAGGGCATCCTACTATCTTCTTGGAGCGCTGCTCGGTAAGTACTGCCATGCGGAGGTGCCCCTCCCCGGAGGATGCGATATAGGCAGCCGTCCCATAGACCAGCATGTCAAAGGCTTTAAGGCGCTTGGGGCGAAGGTGAATATAGAGCGCGGTATAGTAAAGGCTTCGGCGGACAGACTTGCCGCTGCTCATATATACATGGACGTAGTGACTGTCGGAGCTACGATAAATGTCATGATGGCTTCCGTCATGGCAGAGGGCAAGACCATTATAGAGAATGCCGCAAAGGAGCCGCACATAGTCGATGTGGCAAACTTCCTTAACAGCATGGGGGCCAATATAAAGGGCGCAGGTACCGATGTGATCAGGATAAAGGGTGTAAACAGACTTCATGCCTGCACATATAGCGTCATACCGGATCAGATAGAGGCGGGCACGTTTATGTTTGCTGCGGCCATAACAGGCGGAAATATCCTTGTAAAGAATGTGATACCCAAGCATCTGGAGTCGATCTCCGCAAAGCTTGAGGAGATAGGATGTCATGTGGAGGAGTTTGATGATGCAGTGAGAGTGTCCTCTTTCGGCAGACTGCAGTCCACTCATATCAAGACTCTCCCGTATCCCGGATATCCTACCGATATGCAGCCGCAGGTCGGAGTCGCGCTGGCACTTGCCGACGGTGTGAGCACCATCACAGAGAGTATATTCGAGAACAGATTCAGGTATGTGGACGAGCTCACCAGGATGGGAGCAACCATACGGGTAGAGGGAAATACCGCGATCATTGACGGAGTGCAGCATTTTGCCGGCGCGCATATACAGGCTCCCGATCTGAGAGCCGGAGCCGCACTGGTGCTTGCCGCGCTTTCGGCAGATGGTACTACCACCATGGACGATATACATTTCATCGAGAGAGGTTATGAGGACTTTGACGAAAAGCTCAGAAGCCTCGGCGGCGATATCCGCAAGACTGACAATATCCGTCAGGAATCCAGAAAATCAAAATTCAAAATAGTCTGATATCAGAGTATAGCTTCCACGTAGAGACCATGCTCGTGCGACAGATCGATGTAATGGCTGCCGCAGTGTACCATGGGATGTGAGAGATCGAGCTTGTTTATGAGGACGATATCGCCCTCCATTCCGTTTGACAAAAGGACACGGTTATTCACATAGCTGTTGACGATATATTCCAGAAAAGTAAGTATATATCTTGAGTCGTACTTCTGCAGTCCTTCGCTTTCAAAGATAGATATGACCTTGAAAGGGCAAAGAGGACCTCTGTAGACTCTGGCTGAAGTCATAGCATCATATACGTCCGCGATGGCGACTATCTTTGCGAAGGAATCTATCCTTTCGGAGGTGAGACCCAAAGGGTATCCCGAGCCGTCGCATCTTTCATGATGCATCAGAGCCGAATTCTTTATGTGATCGTCCACCTCGAGATCCTTCAGTATATTAAAGCCCTCTACGGTATGTGTCTTTATGACCTGATATTCATCATCCGTAAGCTTGGCCGCCTTGCCCAGTATCGTCTCGGGGATCTTGAGCTTGCCCACATCATGCAGGAGTCCGGCGACAGTAAGCGTATTTACATCTCTGTCGGGCATCCCGAGCCAGTTGCCGAATACATGACATATCAGAGCTACATTCATGCAGTGTGCAAAGGTTGGATCATCATACATACGCATATTGTGCAGCATATCAAAGATCTGGAGACCTGAGGGAGCCTTTTCAAGCAGCTCATTGGTATCCTCGAGCAGCTCTTCGGTATTGATCTTGCTTCCTTCGGAAACGGTGAGGAGCTTGTTTACCTTACCCTTGAAGTCATCAACAGCGTCTTCAAAATCGGCCTTGAAGATCTTGTACTCCTCCGAAGCCTTAATGCGCTGACTGTAGGTCATTTCCTCGGGTGCGATGTTTTCTCCCGAAGCTATCGGAGCGGATTCATCCTTTATCCTTACCGAGATGATCGAGTAAAACTCAAGCTTGGTGATGGTCTTGTCGGTGAGCTCGGTGTCCTTGAGCAGAACCAGCTGGTTGTTGTACGTATATACATCCTCCGCGACCACCATGCCGGGTATTAAATTCTGGGTAAGAACTCTTGCCATACAATATCTCCGCTGTGCGTTTAAACCAAACATTAGTATAAAAATCTTTCGTGACTATGTCAAACATGATTTAGGGTATTGCATTTCACTCTGAATTAAGATATCATCACTACAGTTTAACCTATCAAATTTCATATCGGCGTTCTCTTATTAAGAGTGGTGGAGATGCAGAGGATCTGTGAAGCCACGGCAACCCCTGACACCGGCATACCGGATGGAAGGTGCCAACCTTGAGCGAGTGATCGAACAATGAGAGGATTTGATTAGATTAATCGGTCCGCCTCAGGCGGACTATTTTAGTGCAAACCGTTTTCAATAAAGAAAGGAAATGATTTATGGAAAAGAGACTATTTACTTCCGAATCCGTCACAGAGGGACATCCCGACAAAGTCTGCGATGCCATCTCAGACGCGATCCTTGACGAGTGCATGAGACAGGATCCCATGAGCAGGGTCGCATGCGAGACAGCATGCTGCACCGGATTTGTGCTCGTCACCGGTGAGATTACCACAAATGCATATGTCGATATCCAGAGGATCGTCCGCGATACCGTAAAGGAGATCGGCTACACTAAGTCAGAGTACGGCTTTGACGGCAATACCTGTGCGGTATTCTCGGCAATAGACGAGCAGTCTTCCGATATCGCCATGGGTGTGGACAAAGCGCTTGAGGCAAAGAAAGGCAGCCTGCAGGATGATCTCGACACCGGTGCCGGCGATCAGGGTATGATGTTCGGATATGCCACAAACGAGACCGAGGAATATATGCCTTATCCTATTTCTCTTGCGCACAAGCTCGCGCTGCAGCTTACAAAGGTAAGAAAGGACGGCACATTAAAGTATCTCCGTCCCGACGGCAAGTCACAGGTATCCGTGGAGTATGATGAGAACGGCAAGCCGATCCGTCTGGAGGCTGTGGTGCTTTCCACACAGCATGATGATGGTGTGACACAGGAGCAGATACACGATGATATAAAGAAGTATGTGTTCGATCCCGTCCTTCCCGGGGAGCTCGTCGATGACAATACAAAGTTCTTTATCAATCCTACCGGACGTTTCGTCATAGGCGGACCTCATGGTGATGCGGGTCTTACCGGAAGAAAGATCATAGTAGACACCTACGGCGGATACGCACGTCACGGCGGCGGAGCGTTCTCAGGTAAGGACTGCACCAAGGTGGATCGCTCGGCTGCGTATGCTGCAAGATATGTGGCAAAGAATATCGTGGCAGCGGGACTTGCCGACAAGTGCGAGATACAGCTCTCATATGCTATCGGTGTGGCTCAGCCCACTTCAGTCATGGTAGATACCTTTGGCACAGGCAGGCTCTCGGATGAGAAGCTGGTGGACGTGATAAGAGAGAACTTTGATTTAAGACCCGCAGGCATCATCAAGATGCTCGATCTGCGTCGTCCCATCTACAAGCAGACCTCTGCTTACGGACACTTCGGTCGTAACGATCTGGATCTGCCGTGGGAGAAGACCGATAAGGCAGATGCGCTGAAGAAATACATCTAAACCGTTTCGGATCATACAATAGCTACGTTGTCGTCTCCGAATGCCTCCTTTAAGGGCTCTATGGCATCGGAGGCGGCAATTTTTATTCTGAGCTTTTTCTGCTGCCTTGTCTCTTTAAGATATACGATCACGGTATCTCCGCCCTCATCGACGGAGTTCAGTACAGACATCAGCTTTTTGTTATTGTTCTCGTAATCATCTTTGTTTTCGAAACGTATATAGAGCTTTACGGGCACCTCGTCAAAAAGAAATACCGTGGAAGCGGAGAGGCTTGCATCCCGCTCATCTTCATAGCGGACTCTTCCGGAGACAAAGATCTTTTTATCCATTTCCAGCAGCTCTTTGTATCTTTTATACTGGTCGGGCCATATCATGACCTGCACGGAGCCTACCAGATCCTCTATGGTCAGGATGGCAAGCGGATCACCCTTTTTGGTATAGCGTATCACGATGTCGGATATCATACCTCCGATGGTCTGTTCCGAGCCCTCCGCCACCGCAGGCATTGCGCTCTCTTCCTCGCGCATGAAGTCCACGGACCTTGCGGTCGTGTGTTTCTTCCATAGCTCAGCATAGGCATCAAGAGGGTGGCCTGAGATATAGATGCCGAGCACTTCTTTTTCAAAAGCAAGCTTTATCTCATCGGGATACTCGTCGGTCTCGGGGAGACGGACTGCCGCAGGGTTGTCAATGCCCTTGTCCTCCATGATGTCAAAGAGAGACATCTGTCCGGCGATACCGTTCTTTTTTTCGCGCGCCACATCATCCATCATGTCGGGAGCTACGATCAGCTTCTGTTTCCTGTTGCCGGGAAGAGAATCAAGAGCACCAGCCTTTATCAGGTTTTCGACCGCACGCTTATTTACCTCTCTGCCGCTTATCCTTCTCATGAAATCGTGGATATCGGTGTACGGACCGCCTGATTCGCGCTCCTTCAGGATGGCTTCGATCGCGGGCCAACCGAGATTTTTGATGGCGGACATCCCGTAGCGTATGCCTCTCTCGCCCGTGGCGGTGAATTTACCGTAGCCCTCGTTGATATCGGGAGCAAGTATCTCGATATTCATCGAGCGGCATACCAATATGTACTCTGACACCCTTGAGGTGTTGTCTATGAAGCTGGTGAGCAGAGCCGCCATATACTCGACGGGGTAGTAATACTTAAGATAGGCGGTCTGCATGGTGATCACGGCATAGCACGCGGCATGGCTTTTATTGAAGGCATATTTTGCAAAGTCATTCATGGAATCATAGATCTTATTCGCAGCCTCCTCGGACACACCGAGACCTACACAGCCGACTATGCCCTGCTCGCTGTCACCGTATATGAAGGTCTTGCGGTTCTCGTCTATGACGTATTGCTTTTTCTTGCTCATGGCGCGGCGGATATTGTCAGCCTGACCGAGCGAGTAGCCCGCGAGTCTCTGAAAGATCTGCATGACCTGCTCCTGATAGACTATACAGCCGTAGGTGGAGTCCAGGATGGGCACGAGGCTGTCAGAGTCGTACTCTATGTGCTCCGGGTCGTTCTTTCCGGCAATGTACTTTGGTATAAAGTCCATCGGACCCGGCCTGTACAGTGCTATACCAGCGATGATATCCTCGAGCGATCTGGGCTTCAGCCTCTTCATAAAGACCTGCATGCCGCCCGACTCTATCTGGAAGATGCCGTCTGTAGCGCCTGTGCCGATATAGTCAAGTACCGCAGGATCATCCATGTCTATCTTATCTATATCGAGCGTAAGCCCCGGATGCCGCTCTACGGCAGCGTCCACGGCGTCCTTTATCACGGTAAGGGTACGGAGTCCGAGAAAGTCCATCTTCAAAAGACCCAGCTCCTCCAGCGTGGTCATCGTAAACTGTGTGGTGATCTCACCGCCGCCCTGCCTTGAGAGGGGCACATAGTTGTCCGCGTCCTCAGGGGTGATGAGTATGCCGGCGGCATGCATGGAGGTATGTCTCGGCAGACCCTCAAGTCGCATTGACATATCCACTACCTCACGGACCTCGGGGTCGGTGTCGTAGAGAGTCCTGAACTCTTTGTTTTCCTCCAGTGCCTTGGATAGTGTGATACCAAGCTCTGCAGGGACAAGCCTTGCCAGCTGGTCGCCTCTCGAATACGGCAGATCCATCACGCGGCATACATCCCTCAGCACACCCTTTGCCTGCAGGGTGCCGAAGGTCACGATCTGCACACATTTGGAACGTCCGTATTTCTGCACCACATAATCGATCACCTGCTGACGTCCCTCATAAGCGAAGTCCACATCTATGTCGGGCATTGATACACGCGCGGGATTGAGGAAACGCTCAAACAGCAGGCTGTATTTAATGGGATCTATATCGGTTATCTTAAGGCAGTATGAGAGTACGGCTCCGGCCGCGGAGCCTCTGCCCGGACCTACCGGGATACGGTGAGATCTGGCATAGTTGATGTAGTCCCAGACTATCAGGAAATAGTCTACATATCCCATGTTCTCTATGACAGAGAGTTCAAAATCAAGACGATCCTTGAGCGTACCGTCATCATCGGGATACCGCTCCTTAAGCCCTGTATAGGCGAGATGCTTAAGATAAGCGAGCGAGTCCGCAAAGCCCTCCGGTATCTCGAAGTGCGGGAGCTTGGTGTTGTGGAACTCTATCTCCACATTGCATCTGTCGGCGATCCTCTGGGTGTTTTCCAACGCTTCGGGCACGAAAGAAAAGAGCTGACGCATCTCCTCCTCGCTCTTTACATAGTACTGACCTCCCACATACCTCATGCGATCCTCGTCGTTTATCTTCTTGCCCGTCTGCAGACAGAGCAGTATGTCGTGAGGCTTCACGTCATCCGGATAGGTATAGTGGCAGTCATTTGTGGCTATCAACGGGATATCATGCTTTTGCGAGAGTCTGATCAGATCCTGATTGACCAGAGTCTGTGCCCCGTCGAGATGATCCTGGAGCTCCAGATAGAAATTGTCTTTGCCGAAGATATCCAGATATTCGAGCGCAGCCTTTTCAGCCTGATCCTTTAAGCCGCGCTTAAGGTCGCTTGCCACCTCTCCCGCCAGACAGGCGGAGGTGCAGATGATGCCCTCATGGTATTTTCTGAGGGTGTCTTTATCGACTCTGGGCTTGTAGTAGTATCCGTCCACGAAGCCTATGGATACTATCTTCATCAGATTCTGATACCCGGTGTTGTTTTCGGCGAGAAGGATCAGGTGGAAATATCTGTCATCTCCGTGAGAAGCCTCCTTATCAAATCTGGAACCCGGAGCGACATAGACCTCACATCCTATGACAGGCCTTATCCCCTGCGCCTGACATTCCTTGTAAAAGTCTATCACGCCGTACATCACTCCGTGATCTGTGATGGCAGCGGCATTCATGCCGAGCTCCTTTACCCGTGAGACATATTCTTTTATTTTATTTGACCCGTCTAGCAGGCTGTACTCGGTATGAGTATGTAAATGAACGAATGACATAGGATTAGTGTACCAAAATCTTACGGTAAAGCCAAAGGGATGTTTTTTGGCGCACCTGCTGCGCGATCGCGACCCAAAGTACTGTGAATAGTAACGGGTTTTGTGCTATCATAGACAGGTATGTATGGACGATAGTGATCTGATCGATCGAAAGCACGCAGGAGGTATGATAATGTATACAGACGGCAGGATACGCATCGGAATGAAAGAGGACGGGGAAAATATATACATCAACCCGTCTATGAGCTGCAGACACGGGCTGATAGCCGGAGCTACCGGCTCGGGCAAGACGATCACGCTCAAGGTTCTCGCCGAGTCCTTTTCTGAAATGGGAGTACCGGTTTTCCTTGCGGATGTAAAGGGTGATCTCGCAGGTATGTGCATGCCCGGCGTGGACAGTGAGGATATGCAAAGGCGTATAGAGAAGTTCAGATTATCCGAAGCGGGCTTTGATTATCACGGATATCCGACTGTATTCTGGGATATATACGGTAAGAAGGGCACACCGCTGCGCACCACGATATCCGAGATGGGACCCGACCTCATGTCGGCAGTGCTCGGTCTCAATGATCTGCAGACAGCGCTGATGTCCATCATATATAAGATAGCGGACGATCAGGGGCTTCTCCTTATAGATACAAAGGATCTGAAAGCCATCTTAAACTACGTGTCCGAAAACCATAAGGTGTTTGAAGAGGACTACGGCAAGATCGCCCCTGTCTCCATCGCCGCTATCGTAAGAGAGGTGGTCGCGCTCGAGATGAGGGGCGCTGAGCAGTTCTTCGGCGACCCCGCGATAAATATCATGGATTTCTTCTCTACCGGACCCGAAGGAAGAGGAGTCATAAATATCCTCGATTCGTCATCGCTGATAAACGATCCCACGCTGTATTCGATGTTCATGCTCTATCTCCTGTCGGAGCTTTTTGAGACCCTGCCCGAGGTGGGAGATCAGGCCAAGCCCAAGCTGGTATTCTTTTTTGACGAGGCACACCTGCTCTTTAGCGGAGCGTCAAAGGATCTTCTTATAAAGATAGAGCAGGTAGTCAAGCTGATACGTTCAAAGGGTGTGGGTGTATATTTCGCGACTCAGAATCCCTCAGACATACCCGACGGTGTGCTGAACCAGCTCGGCAATAAGATCGAGCACGCGCTCCATGCTTATACTCCGGCGGAGCAGAAGAAGGTAAAGGCTGCGGCGGAGGGACTCAGGGCAAATCCCGACTTTAATACATATGAGACCCTGATGGCACTCGGTACCGGCGAAGCCGTGGTATCTTTTCTTGGCGAGGACGGAGTGCCCGGTCTCGCGCAAAAGGTGTCCATACTTCCTCCGCAGAGCCAGATAGGAGAGATAAGTGATGCGACAAGAGATTCGGAGATAAAGAGCTCAGATATCTATACTAAGTACGCGGAGTCAAATGATCCCGACTCGGCGTATGAGTTTCTTAAGAGAAAGGGTGTAGAGGACGAAGAAGCTAAGGCCGCGGCGGAAAAGGCGGCAGCAGATGAAAAAGAAGCGCTCAAGGCGCAGCAGGCTGCAGAGAAGGAGGCACAGAAGGCTAAAGAAAAGGCTGAAAGAGAAGCCGAGCGTGAAAAGGAAAGAGAGAGCCGAAGGGTGAAATCCGCAGCCAAATCCGTCGGCAATTCCGTGGCAGGTACGGTAGGCAGAGAGGTCGGCAAGTCCGTGGGATCATCCTTCGGTAAGTTCGGCAAGACCCTCGGCGGCAACATGGGTGCCAGCATAGGACGCGGTATCATCGGTACGCTTTTCAAGCTCTGATGAAAAAAGGCGGGGTATTTAATGTAGCGGCGCTCCTGCTCTGCGCTATGATATGGGGCTTTGCTTTTTCGGCGCAGTCAGTGGGTGCACAGTATGTGGGACCGTGGACATTTCTTGCGGCAAGGGCGTGGCTCGGAGTGCTCACGCTCATAGTCTTTATCGGCATAAGAAAGCTTATAGTCAGGTATACGGAGGAGGGGCGCATAGCCGGAGCAGATGCAAAGCTTGAGGGCAGGACATCAGACGGCGACCTCAGGCTCATTATCATAGCAGGAGCGGTAACGGGGACACTGCTTTGCCTTGCATCTGTGGTTCAGCAGGCAGGCATCGTCTATACCTCGGTCGCAAAGTCAAGCTTTATCACTGCCTTGTATGTAGTCCTTGTACCTATATTATCCATGGCCTTAGGCAGGAGGATAGGAGCGCGTATCTGGATAGCGGTCATGCTCAGCGTGGCGGGGCTTTATCTTTTAAGCTTCGCCGGTGGATTCGAGGCAGTAAACACAGGCGATCTGATGATGGTCGGCTGCGCATTTCTTTTTTCTCTTCAGATCATATGCATCAACCATTTCGTAAACAGACTTGACGGGCTGATGCTCTCCTGCTTTGAGTTTTTCTTTGAGGCGCTCATCGCAAGCGCAGGTATGCTTATATTCGAAAAGCCGGAGATGAGCTCACTGCTGCCGGCTCTGTCCGCGATACTCTACGCAGGCATCATGAGCAACGGTGTGGCATATACCCTTCAGATCATAGGACAGAGGAATTTCGATCCCACGATCGCGAGTCTCTGCATGTGTATGGAGAGTGTGTTCGGGGCGATAGGAGGCTTTATGCTTTTGGGGCAGACCCTTACGGCGAGAGAGATCCTGGGCTGTACCCTGATGTTTGCCGCGATCCTTATGGCGGAGATTCCGGTAGGACGAAAAAAAATATAAGGGCTTGACATCGGGTTGTGCGGGGGTTATTATACTTGACGTGGTTAGCACTCGGGTCAAATGAGTGCTAACAACAAAAAAGCAGGTAAATAAATATAATCATATAAGGAGGCAAATTATTATGAAACTGAAGCCATTAGGTGATCGTGTAGTACTTAAGCCTATCGAGGCTGAAGAAACGACAGCATCAGGGATAGTGATCCCCGGTAAAGAGAAGGAAAAACCCCAGCAGGCAGAAATCCTTGAGGTAGGCCCCGGAGGAGTCATTGACGGTAAAGAGGTCAAGATGACCGTAAAGAAAGGACAGAAGGTCATCTACAGCAAGTATGCAGGTACAGAAGTAGAGCTCAAGAAGGACGAGAAGGTCATCATCGTAAAGCAGAGTGACATCCTCGCAGTCATAGAATAATAGGGAGGTAAGGAATAATGGCAAAAGAGATCAAATACGGCGCTGATGCCCGTGCAGCTCTCGCGAGCGGCGTAGATCAGCTTGCGAATACGGTTCGTGTGACACTCGGACCCAAGGGAAGAAACGTAGTGCTCGACAAGAGCTACGGCACACCCACTATCACAAATGACGGTGTGACCATCGCTAAAGAGATCGAGCTTGAGGACGGCTTTGAGAATATGGGTGCACAGCTTGTCAAGGAAGTCGCTACCAAGACAAATGATGTAGCCGGAGACGGTACCACCACAGCTACAGTCCTTGCACAGGCAATGATCCACGAAGGCATGAAGAATCTTGAGGCGGGTGCAAATCCCATCATCTTAAGGAACGGTATGAAGAAGGCTACCGATGCTGCAGTGGAAGCTATCAAGAAGATGTCATCAAAGGTATCCTCAAACGATCATATCGCAAAGGTGGCAGCTATCTCGGCAGGCAATGAAGAGGTAGGTAAGATGGTAGCCGAGGCTATGGACAAGGTCTCAAAGGACGGTGTCATCACTATCGAAGAGTCAAAGACCATGCAGACAGAGCTCGATGTAGTAGAGGGTATGGAGTTTGACCGCGGTTATGTATCGGCTTACATGTGCACAGACATGGAGAAGATGGAAGCAAATCTTGAGAATCCCTACATCCTCATCCATGACAAGAAGATCTCCAATGTACAGGATATCCTGCCCATGCTCGAGCAGATCGTAAAGACAGGCGCGTCTCTCCTCATCATCGCAGAGGATGTGGACGGCGAGGCTCTGACGACACTCATCGTAAACAAGCTTCGCGGCACCTTTAACGTAGTGGCTGTAAAGGCTCCCGGCTACGGTGACAGAAGGAAAGAGATGCTTCAGGATATAGCGGTCCTTACAGGCGGACAGGTGATCTCATCAGAGCTGGGTCTTGAGCTTAAGGATACTACGATAGATATGCTCGGCAAGGCAAAGAGCGTAAAGGTAAAGAAGGAGTCTACAGTCATAGTAGACGGCGCAGGCAAGAAGAAGGACATCGACGCAAGAGTAGGTCAGATCAAGTCACAGCTTGAGACAACCACATCTTCATTCGATAAGGAGAAGCTCCAGGAGAGACTCGCGAAGCTCGCAGGCGGTGTAGCAGTGATCCGTGTGGGTGCCGCTACCGAGACCGAGATGAAGGAAGCGAAGTACAGGATGGAGGATGCTCTCGCAGCTACAAAGGCAGCTGTGGAAGAGGGTATCATAGCCGGAGGCGGAAGCGCATATATCCATGCGCAGAAGGCAGTCAGGAAGGTTGCCGACAGTCTCGAGGGCGATGAGAAGACAGGTGCTAATGCAGTTATCAAGGCACTTGAGGCTCCTCTGTATCACATAGCTGAGAATGCAGGACTTGAGGGTTCCGTTATTGTAAACAAGGTAAAGGAAGCAAAGGCAGGCATAGGCTTCAATGCTCTGACAGGCGAGTATGTTGACATGGTAAAGGACGGTATCCTCGATCCTACCAAGGTCACCCGTTCCGCTCTTCAGAACGCTACTTCCGTAGCCTCCACCTTCCTCACCACAGAGTCAGTGGTCGCTACCAAGAAAGAGCCCCAGCCTCCGATGCCCGCAGGCGGCGCACCCGGAATGGGCGGCATGATGTAAGCGCATAATACAGGATGATAAAAAAGAAGTCCCCGCGATCACGCGAGGGACTTCTTTTTTTTTCAGACTGTGAACGGATTATACGGTCACCTCGTTTTTGCAAACTCCCGTTGCGAGATATTCCTTTATATTTGAAAGGGTGGTCTGCGCTATGTTCACCAGAGCTTCATGAGTAAGGAAAGCCTGATGGGAGGTTACGATCACGTTAGGCATCGAGATAAGCCTTGCGAGGGTATCATCTTCCAATATATGTCCCGATCTGTCCTCGAAGAAGATATCCGCCTCTTCTTCATACACATCCAGACAGGCGGCACCGATCTTGCGCTTCCTGATCCCGTCCAGCAGAGCATCGGCATCTATCAGGGCACCTCTTGAGGTATTTACGAGCACCACGCCCTTCTTCATCGCACGAATGCTTTTCTCATCCACCATATGATAGGTGTCATCGGTGAGAGGGCAGTGGAAAGAGATGATATCGCTCTTCTTCCATATCTGCTTCAGATCAACATACTCTATGTCGCTGTCCTTTGCGGGAAATTTATCGTACGCGATCACATTCATGCCGAAGCCCCTGCATATATCTATGAATACGCGCCCTATCTTGCCGGTACCCACTACACCCACGGTCTTGCCATGCAGGTCAAACCCCATGAGCCCGTTCAGGCTGAAGTTGAAATCCCTGGTGCGAATATATGCCTTGTGTATCCTTCTGATGGAGGTGAGGAGCAGCGACATCGCATGCTCCGCTACCGCATAGGGAGAGTAGGCAGGGACTCTTACCACACCGATCTGTCCCGCAGCATGCTTGATGTCTACATTATTAAAGCCCGCGCATCTTAGGGCAACCAGCCTTACACCCTTTTTGGTGAGGGCATTTATCACCTTCTGGTTTACGGCATCGTTTACGAATACACATACCACGTCATAGCCCTTGGCGAGCTTTACCGTATCCGGAGTGAGTCTGGTATCGAAATACTTGATCTCGAACTCCCCGTCCGTATTTGCCTCATCAAAAGAAGCTATATCATAATCCTTCGCATCAAAGAAAGCGATCTTTGTTTTTACCCTGCTGCTCCCGGTTTCACCTTTTTTACTCATAACGGAACCTCCTGAGAAAGTGCTGTTCGTTCTAATATAACATACTGCGTAGGAAATAGCGACAGACTTCCGATTGCGTGAGGGTTGTCTTTGATATAAAATAAATCTGTTGAGTATAAGGAAGCGCCTCCTGCCGGGGTGCGAAAGGGAGTAGAGGATATGCCAAAGACAAAAAAAGAAAAAAAGGTCGCTATACTTACATCGGGAGGCGATTCCCCGGGTATGAACGCAGCCATAAGAGCTGTCACGCGGAAAGCCATATATAACGGATTTCAGGTGATCGGTATACAGAGAGGATATCAGGGACTGCTGGAAGAGGATCTTCTTGAGTTTGATGCCAGATCAGTCTCTGACACCATACAGCGCGGAGGCACCATACTAAGGACTGCGAGATCGGAGGAGTTTAAGACCGAAGAAGGCAGGAAAAAGGCTGCGGAGATATGCAGGAAGCACAGCATAGACGCAGTGGTGGTCATAGGGGGCGACGGCTCATACAGAGGTGCGCTTAAGCTTTCACAGGAAGGCATCGGAGTAATAGGTCTTCCCGGCACCATCGATCTGGACATAGCCTGCACGGACTATACCATAGGCTTTGATACAGCCGTAAACACAGCCCTCGAAGCGATAGATAAGATAAGAGATACATCCTCGTCACATGAGAGATGCTCCATAGTCGAGGTCATGGGACGCAATGCCGGATATATAGCGCTCTGGTGCGGCGTGGCTTCCGGCGCAGAGGATATACTGCTGCCCGAGAAGTATAGCTATGACGAGCAGGAGATAATAAACCATATCATCGAGAGCCGCAAGACCGGCAAGACGCATCATCTGATAATAAATGCCGAGGGCATAGGACACTCCACCTCTATGGCAAGACGTATCGAGGCAGCTACCGGCATGGAGACGAGGGCGACGATACTCGGCTACATGCAGAGAGGCGGCGCACCTACCTGCAAGGACAGATACTATGCCTCCATTATGGGAGCCATGGCAGCCGATCTGCTTGCGGAGGGCAAGATAAACCGTGTGATAGGTTTCCATGACGGAGAGTTCATGGACTTTGACATAGACGAAGCGCTCGCCATGGAGAAGCAGATACCCGAGTATCAGTATGAGGTGGCAAGGGCTCTGTCCATCTGATGTCTGAGCGTCCGGGTAATAAAAAAATAAAAGAAGTCCGGGCTTTGTGTGAGCGGACATCCGCCAGACGCAAGACCGGGCTTTTTGTCGTAGAGGGCGAGCGCGGATGCAGGGAGATACCCGCATCGGATATACGTGAGATCTATGTATCCAAAGGCTATAAAAAGGATCATCCCGGGATAAATGAAGATTTCCTGCTGGATGATAAGGAATTTGCGAAGCTTTCCGATACACAGCATCCACAGGGCATACTGGTCACAGCTGCGCAGAGATCCTACCATCTCGGCGACATCATGGGCGGAGAGCTCTATCTGCTGCTGGAGACCATACAGGATCCCGGCAATCTCGGGACTATATTCCGTACCGCAGAGGCAGCGGGAGCTACGGCTGTGATCATGAGCCGTGACTGCGCGGATGTATATTCGCCAAAGGTGGTGCGAGCTACCATGGGAGCCCTGTTCAGGGTTCCGTTCATATATACGGATGATCTGCGGGAGACCGTGGGAGCACTCAGACAGGACGGCGTGACGGTATATGCGGCTCATCTTGACGGGATACTGCTCAAGGATGTCAGTATGTCACCCCGCAGGGCATTTATTATCGGTAATGAAGGCAGCGGCCTGTCGGACAGGATGGCAGAGGCGGCTGATATGATGATAAAGATACCTATGAAGGGCAGAGCGGAGTCACTCAATGCGGCGATATCCGCGGCGCTTTTATCTTATTGGAATACTATTTAACGGAGGGAAAGACAATGACTATCGGATTTATCGGACTCGGAAATATGGCCAGGGCTATCATAGGAGGCATATTAAATAATGCCATAGTCTCTGAGGGCTCTGTCATAGGATATGACAAGATGCCCGCGGCAAGAAACGCCGCTATAGAAAAATACGGCATAGCAATGGCTGACAGCAATACAGACGTGGTAAAGAGAGCAGATGTGGTCGTGCTCGCGGTAAAGCCGCAGGTCATAGGAGAGGTGATAGAGGAGATAGCTCCGGATGTCCCAAAGAACATCATCATCATCTCGATCGCTCCCGGCAAGAGCATAGAATGGCTCACAGAGAGATTCGGCAGGGAGGTAAAGATAGTCAGATGTATGCCAAACACTCCGGCACTGGTAGGCGAGGGCATGACCGGATACTGTGTGAGCAAGAGCGTCACCGCAGAAGATAAGCAGATAGCCGAGAAGATACTGACATCCTTCGGAAGAGCGGAAGAGGTAAAGGAAGAGCTGATGGCAGCGGTCACTTCCGTATCCGGCTCGAGCCCCGCGTATGTATTCATTTTAATAGAAGCAATGGCGGATCAGGCGGTCGCGGACGGCATGACCAGAGCTCAGGCTTATGAGTTTGCGGCACAAGCCGTACTCGGATCGGCAAAGATGGTGCTCGATACCGGCAGGCATCCCGGGGAGCTCAAGGACATGGTATGCTCTCCTGCCGGCACTACTATAGAGGCAGTCAAAGAGCTCGAAAGAGGTGGCTTCAGGGCAGCCATAGAGGATGCTATGCAGGCCTGCACGGAGCGTGCCCGGCAAATATAATATGTTAACAAAATATAGTTGTCCGTCCACGCCTGTATGACGCGGAAACACTATATATAGACATGTCCGGAGACAGCATAAAAGCTGCATCGTTGACAAATATTTACAAATATGTTAAAAACTTGTTACTATGCGTAATAAGGTTAAAAGTGCGGTGGCAGTGCTTGCCGCAACGGTTTTATTAAGTTCAGGTTTATATACGGCAGACATATATGCCGCAAACATAATGACAGATCTTACTGCAGGCGCCGGAAAGAAAGAGGTGTCTGTATCGGTATATGCAAATACCCGTGTGATCAAAAACAGTAAAGCAAAGGCTGATACGCAGTCTCCGGGAGGGGTAGCGTCTGCGTCGACGCGCTCTTCTTCGTCTGCATACACTTCATCATCTAGCATGTCAGGCTATGTATCCGGCGAAGTGTCCGCTGACAGTGTTTCAGATAAGGATAATGAATACAAGGATTTCTGCATCACTACCTCCGAGAGCGATCTGGAGGTCAGGGAGGAGCCTGAGGACAGTGCGGCCCTTGCAGGATATATGTATAAGAACTGTGTGGGCGAGATCATCGAGCAGCGTAACGGATGGTCACATCTTAGATCCGGAGAGCTCGAGGGATGGGCGAGAAATACAGGTCTCTTCTATGGAGATGAGGCTGAGGACAGGATAGCTGCGGCATGTATGCAGGTGGCGGTGATAAATACGGAGACACTCAGAGTCAGGGCAGATGCGTCGCAGGAGTCGGGTATCAATGCTCTTTTGGGACTTGGTGACGAGGTAGAGGTCATCGATACCGATGAAGAGGGTTGGACAGAGGTCAAGTATGAGGACGGTACTTCGGGTACGGCTACCGGATATGTCTCAAACGAATACATCACCTTAAAGAAGAGCTACAAGACCGGAGAGTCTCTCGAAGAAATAAAGGACAGAGAAGAAAAGGCAGAGGCGAGCAGAAAGGCTGCTGAGGAACAGAAGGCAGAGGAAGAGGCCGAGGCTAAGGCAAAGAAAGAAAAAGAAGAAAAGGCCAAGGCAGAGGAGGCTGAAAAGGCTGAAAAGGAAGCAAAGGCTCTGGAGGAGTCCGTATCTCAGGACAAGAGTGTATCGGATGACAAGACAGAGACACCTAAGCAGGAAGAGGCTGCGGAGACCACCGAGGAAAAAGCCGCAGCTCCCGCAGCTCCCGCGGTAAATACCGGAGCGGTAGCGGCATCCGCGAATGATGAATTGCTGCTGGCAGCCCTTATACAGTGCGAGTGTAACGGTCCTTACGAAGCACAGCTTGCGGTAGGCGCAGTCGTCATGAACAGAGTGAAGACCGGCTACGGCAGCATATCAAACGCAATATACGCACCACATCAGTTCGGACCTGCATCATCAGGCAAGCTTGCAGCCACACTGGCATCCGGAGCCATTTCAGCAACCGCGATGCAGGCAGCTCATGACGCGATCAGCGGCATATCAAATGTAGGCAATGCAAGATACTTCAGAAACGTCAGCTCAGGTCACGCCGGCATAGTCATAGGCAATCATGTGTATTGGTAAACATGCCCTTTGGCATGTTTACGGGCCGAGTTGCGAGCCTTGAGCGCGAGCAGGCCCCGGGGCTTCCCGGTCGCGAACACCTATACCACTTCATGCGCCATTAAAGTTTCTAAACAGGCTCCGGCCTGTTTTTTTGATTGTAATGGGGAAACTGTGTTATAATTAATAATCTATTCTGTTTTTTTAGGAGGCATGATAATGGAAGTGATATTAGTTTTATTGATACTTATTTTTATACTTGTTGTGGTAAACGTCCGTATTGTTCCGCAGGCAGAGGCGTTCGTCATGGAAAGGCTCGGTCAGTACAAGACCACATGGACGGCAGGCATACATGTGAAAGTGCCCTTTATAGAGCGAGTGGCGGTCAAGATGTCACTCAAGGAGCAGGTGCTCGACTTCCCGCCCCAGCCCGTTATCACAAAGGATAACGTTACCATGCAGATCGATTCGGTCGTATTCTGCAAGGTATTCGATCCGAAGCTCTATGCATACGGCGTGGAGCATCCCATAGCAGGTCTTCAGAATCTCGCGGCCACCACCTTAAGAAATATCATAGGTGAGATGGAGCTCGACCAGACACTGACCGGCAGAGACCAGATCAATGCGAAGATGCAGACCATACTCGACGATGCTACAGATCCATGGGGTATCAAGGTAACAAGAGTGGAGATCAAGAACATCGCTCCTCCCAAGGAGATAGAGATGATCATGACCAAGCAGATGAGAGCGGAGCGTGAGAGGAGACAGACCGTTCTCGAGGCTCAGGCTCATCAGGAAGCTGTAGTCGCAAGAGCAGAGGGTGACAAGAAGGCAAAGATCCTTGCCGCGGAGGCTGAGAGAGACGCGCAGATAGCACTTGCCGAAGGTCGCGCAAAGTCAAAGAAGCTCGTATACGAGGCTGAGGCAGAAGGTGTGACCATGCTCAACAGAGCAAACATCACAGAGGGAGTACTCAGGCTCAAGGGTATAGATGCACTCAAGGATGTGGCAGACGGACGCGCTACAAAGATATTCATGCCCTCCGACATCTCAGCCGTAGTCGAGACCCTTGGCGTGGCAGCAGAGGCACTCGGTGTCGGCAATGCCGTCCCTGTGGATGACAGTGAGAGAGTCAAGGCAGCTCCGCAGGCTGATCCCTGCATACATCCCGAGACAGGCGCAGGCGCGATAGAGGCGGCAGAGACTACCGCGGCTATCATCGAAGACATAGAAAACACAAGTGAGGATCTGTAAAAAGATGGTTTCGTTAAAGGACAGGGACTTTCTTACATTAAAAGACTTCACTCCGGAAGAGATCACATATCTGCTGGATCTTGCCACATACTTCAAAAAGCTGAAAAAGGATCATGTACTGCATGACAGGCTGCGTGGCAGGAATGTGGCACTCATATTTGAGAAGACATCTACCAGGACAAGGTGTTCCTTTGAAGTGGCAGCCCATGACCTCGGTATGTATACGACCTACCTCGATCCCAATAGCTCGCAGATAGGCAAGAAGGAAAGCATAGAGGATACGGCCAAGGTACTCGGGCGCATGTTTGACGGCATAGAGTACAGAGGCTTCGGACAGAGTATAGTCGAGGATCTGGCAGCGCACGCCGATGTGCCGGTATGGAACGGTCTTACCAATGAATACCATCCAACGCAGGTACTGGCGGATATGCTGACCATAAGAGAGTATATGGGCTCTCTGCAGGGCAGGACACTGGCCTATATGGGAGATGCTAGATACAACATGGGCAATTCCCTGATGATAGGCTGCGCCAAGCTGGGGGTAAACCTCCATGTGATATCACCGGCCAAATATTTCCCGGATGAGGATATCGTGCATCAGTGCAGAGAGTGGGCCGTACAGTCCGGTGCAGAGATAGTGCTCACCGAGGATGTGATACAGGGCTCCAGGGGAGTAGACGCGGTGTATACGGATGTATGGGTATCAATGGGAGAGCCCGACAGCATATGGGAAGAGCGTATAGAGGATCTCACATCCTACAGGGTAACGATGGATGTGATGAAGAATGCCGCAAAGAATGCGATATTCATGCACTGTATGCCTTCCTTCCATGATCTCGATACCGAGATAGGCAGGGGGATAAACCAGAAGTTCGGACTCACCTGTATGGAGGTCACGGATGAGGTATTCAGAGCATACGACAAGCCTCTCTTCGATGAGGCAGAGAACCGCATGCATACGATAAAGGCCGTGATGGCGGCCACGCTTTCCGACGAATGGAAGATAGACTGAATCCGGCATGAAGTTTGAAGTAAGAAATCCGAAGTTCATCACGGATATGTGTACACTGCTTTTATCGATCACAATAATTGCCCTCACTATCGTTGTGATATTCAACGGTTCGAGGGCAGTTCTTGCTATAGCATTCTATATGGGTGCCGTTCTGTTTGTGATCAAGGTGATCAGAGGCTTTATGAGCAAGAGAGTAAGGGCGGTCTTATTCATCATACCCATAGCGCTGTGCATCGCAGCCGCACTCATGGCACAGGGCATCGTATCCACACCGGAGCTGCCATGGAGCTGATAGAGTTTCTCAGAGAAAAAAACGACTTTGTCTCGGGACAGGAGATAGCCGATGCCATGCACATATCGAGAAACGCGATATGGAAGCAGATAGAGCGTCTCAGAAAGGAAGGCATAGAGATAGAGGCTGTCACGGGGAAAGGCTACAGGATAGTGGATGCGAGTGACGCCTTTGGCGAAAAGGCCATCAAATCCTTTCTTCACACCTCATGGCTCGGCAGAGAGCTGCTTTTTTTTGATGAAATCGACAGCACAAATGACGAGCTGAAAAGGAGGGCAGACAAGGGAGCAGGAGAGGGGCTTGTCGCTGTAGCCGATATCCAGAGCAAGGGCAAGGGCAGAAGAGGCCGTGCATGGGAGACACCGGCAGGAGTGAACATAGCAATGAGCTATCTGCTCAGACCGAGGCTGTCCCCGGATATAGCGCCGATGATGACATTGATAATGGCAATGGCAGCGGCAAAGGGGATCAAAGAGGTTTCCTCGCTTGATGCAAGGATCAAATGGCCCAATGATATCGTCATAAACGGCAAGAAGCTCGTGGGGATACTCACCGAGATGACCGCGGAGCCCGACTATATCCATGAGGTGATAGTAGGCACCGGTATGAACATCAATACCGAGAGCTTTCCAGACGAGATCAAGGACACGGCGACCTCCTTGCTGATAGAAGGGGGGAGGAGATACTCCCGGGCAAAGGTAGTGGCGGCAGTCACGGATGCCTTTGAGAAGTATTATGAGATCTTTTGTACGACCGGTGACCTGAGCATGATGCGTGAGGACTACAACGCAGCCTGTGTAAATACAGGTGCGGAAGTGAGAGTACTCGATCCCAAGGGAGAGTATGACGGTATGGCAAAAGGGATAGACAATAGGGGCGAGCTCATCGTCATAAAGGAAGACGGAAGCGAGACCCGTGTATATGCGGGAGAGGTCTCCGTGAGAGGTATATACGGATATGTATGAGGAAGAAAACAGATGTGTGCTGTGCGGCGCCAGCTCATATGAGAAGAAATACTATTTCAATAAAGACTTCTCCAGACTGCCGGATCAGGTAAAGGATACCCTTCAGATAATATGTGTGGAGTTTACCGAGAAATGCGGCGGGGTATTCACGGTGGAATTTGATGAGGATGGAGATCTGAAGCTCGTGACCGAGGCCGAGGAAATGGACGCGATGTATGATGACATCGGAGCGGAGCTGGAGATAAAGAGACTGCGCAGCACGCAGGCAGAGCTTTTTGAAGAACTGACTTTATTCTACAGGGTCGTCTTCCTTGGAGAGAAGATAGATCTATGAGCGGTCACATCTATACCGTGCTCTCGCCCATGGCGGGTGTCACCGATATGAGCTATCGGGTGATCTGCCATGAGATGGGTGCCGATCTTACCGTCACGGAGATGATCTCCGCCAAGGCGGTCACCTATGGAAACAAAGCCACCTATGCTCTGTGCCGCATAGACGGATCGGAGCATCCGGTATCGCTGCAGATCTTCGGGTCTGAGCCGGAGACCATGGCGGAGGCGGCAAAGATACTCAGAGACAAAATCCCTTTTGATATGATGGACATCAATATGGGATGTCCTATGCCAAAGATAGTAAATAACGGAGAGGGCTCGGCGCTGATGCGTGATCCCCTGCTCGTTGGCAGGATAGTAGAGGCGGTAGCAAGGGCTATAGACAAGCCGGTCACGGTGAAGATCAGATCCGGCTTTGACGCAGAGCACATCAATGCCCCGGAGGTCGCATATGCCGCACAGGAGTCGGGAGCACAGGCAGTCACGGTACACGGCCGTACCAGAGAGCAGTACTACGCAGGCAAAGCAGACTGGGGAGTGATAGCCGAGGTAAAACACCGTTTGAGTATCAGAGTGATAGGAAACGGAGACGTGAGAAGCATAGCCGATGCGAGGAGGATGACAGAGCAGACAGGCTGCGACGGTGTGGCAGTCGGAAGAGCCGCGCAGGGCAATCCGTGGATCTTTAAGGAGCTCTCCGAGGGCAAAGAATATATCCCCACAGTAAAAGAGAAAAAAGAGATCATGCTCAGGCATCTCGATATGACGATTGCAGAAAAAGGAGAGTATATCGGGATAAGAGAAATGCGCAAGCATATAGGGTGGTATACCTCCGGCATGCCGGGCTCCGCGAAGCTCAGGGTGAAGATAAATAAGGCAGAAACACTTGAAGAAGCGAAGGCTCTGATATTTGACTTTGAAAGGGTAATAGTATAAAATGTCTTGTCCTGTAGTTTAGGATAAGATAGTAGCATTTATTTAGGAGTAAGGGAAATGGCAGAAGAAGCACAGATCAAAAAATATGAGATGACGCAGGAGGGATATGACAACCTCGAGGCGGAGCTTGAAGAACTGACAAACGTAAAGATGAAGGAGATCGCAAAGAAGCTCGGTGAAGCAAGGGAGCAGGGCGACCTCTCCGAGAATGCAGAGTATGACGCAGCAAAGAACGAGCAGTCTGAGATCGCCGGCAGGATAGAGAAGATCAAGCACATGCTGAAGTATGCCGTAGTGGTATCACAGGATGCCAACGAGAAGGGCAAGATCGGCATGGGAAGCACCGTCAAGATCCTCGACGTGGAGTTCAAGGATGAAATGGAGTACAAGATCGTGGGAGCTACCGAGGCAAACAGCCTCAAGAACAAGCTCTCCAACGAGTCACCCGTAGGCAAGGCCATACTCGGACACAAGAAGGGCGATACCGTAAAGGTAGAGACCAAAGCGGGTGTGCTCAAGTACAAGATCTTAAGCGTATCCAACAAGTAATAAACGCAGCACGGAGGGCGATATGCCGCAGGAAGATATACTTGCAGTAAAAAGGGAAAAGCTGGCCACACTTCAGGGCGAAGGCCGCGATCCCTTCCGGATAACCAAATATGATGTGACGCATCACGCTCAGGAGATCAAGGACGGCTTTGATGCTCTTGAGGGACAGACGGTACGTGTCGCAGGCAGGATGATGTTTAAGAGAAAGATGGGCAAGGCATCTTTCTGCAACTGCATGGATAAGAGCGGCAAGATACAGATATATGTCGCAAGAGACACCATCGGAGAGGCGGCATATGATGACTTCAAGAAGTATCTGGATGTAGGCGATATCATAGGTGTCGAGGGCGAGGTCTTCCGTACCCAGACCGGAGAGATATCCATCCATGCGGCACAGCTCACACTTCTTTCAAAGGAGCTAAAGCCACTGCCCGAGAAGTTCCACGGACTCACCGACACGGATCTCAGATACAGGCAGAGGTATGTGGATCTCATAATGAATGAAGAGGTCAAGGATACCTTCATCAAGAGATCACAGGTAATAAAGGAAATCAGGAACTTCCTCGATGGCAGAGACTTCATGGAGGTAGAGACTCCAATGCTCGTATCAAATGCCGGCGGCGCAGCGGCGCGTCCCTTTGAGACTCACTATAATGCGCTCGATGAGGATGTGAAGCTCCGCATATCACTGGAGCTCTATCTGAAGAGGCTCATAGTCGGCGGACTCGAGAGAGTGTATGAGATAGGCAGGGTCTTTAGGAATGAGGGAGTGGATACCAGACACAATCCCGAGTTCACACTGATGGAGCTGTATCAGGCATACACCGACTACTACGGGATGATGGAGCTCACCGAGTCCATGTTCAGATATCTCGCGGAGAAGGTGTGCGGCTCCACGAAGTTTACCTACAGGGATGTAGAGCTTGATTTCGGCAAGCCCTTCGAGCGTATGACGATGAACGACTGCATAAAGAAATACGCGAAAGTGGACTTTGATACCGTGGCAGACGATGAGGAGGCGAAGGCTCTTGCTAAAGAGCATCACATAGAATATGAAGACTTTCACACAAAGGGAGATATCATAAATCTATTCTTCGAGACATACTGCGAGGAGCATCTGATCCAGCCTACCTTTATCATGGATCATCCTCTTGCGATATCGCCTCTTACAAAGAAGAAGCCCGATGATCCGACCAAGGTAGAGCGCTTCGAGCTTTTCATCAATACGTGGGAAATGTGCAACGCATACTCAGAGCTGAACGATCCCATCGACCAGCGTGAGCGGTTCGCTGCGCAGGATGCGCTTGCCGATGCCGGAGACGAGGAAGCAAACCATACCGACGAGGACTTCCTAAATGCCCTTGAGATCGGCATGCCTCCCACAGGCGGCATAGGCTACGGCATAGACCGTCTCGTCATGCTCCTGACCAACTCAGAATCAATCCGGGATGTACTGTTGTTCCCGACACTCAAGTCCCTCGGTTAATAGCAAGTCCGCAAACACCGATAAACACTGGGTTTTATGAAAAAGAAAAACCGAAAAAAGTAGCTTACTACAACTTTACTACAACTTTTTTCGGTGCAATGGTGAATAATAGAGAG
>CAJOME010000006.1 GCA_905235585.1 uncultured Lachnospiraceae bacterium
AACAGTAACCCTTTGAATACAACACATAATACTACACAAGGTCGGGATTTGCCATATGTCGCCTAAATCAACTAAAATATCCTTCATAGGTCATATGGAAGGCAAACTCTGATGAAAGAATTATTTGAACTGTATCTTACATTTCTGAAAATAGGCGCGGTCAATTTCGGTGGCGGATATGCGATGCTCCCTCTGCTGGAGGAGGAGCTGAATAAAAAGCGGGGCTGGGTCACCACAGATGAGCTCATGGACTACTTTGCGATAGGTCAGTGCACTCCGGGTATCATAGCTCTCAATGTATCCACCTTTATTGGAAATAAGAGAAGAGGTGTAGCCGGAGCAGTGACCTCTACTCTTGGCTTTCTCACCTGTCCGATCATCTTTATCATAGTGATTGCGGCCTTTCTGACTAATTTCGCGGATATACCTCTGGTGCAAAACGCATTTGCGGGGATAAGGGTATGTGTGTGTGTACTTATACTCGAGGCGATACTCAGACTATGGAAGAAATCCATCGTGGACAGGCTTGCGTTTGCTGTCTATATCATCGTGTTTGTACTGATGGCATTCTCGGGGATGCTCCCGGTAAAGATACCGGCAGCCGTGCTTGTGACAGCGGCAGGGGTCGCAGGTGTCCTTATAAAAGGACATAAGGAGGCGATCTCATGAATACGCTCCTTCGCCTCTTTCTTGAGTTTTTTAAGACAGGTCTCTTCTCCGTGGGCGGAGGGCTGGCCACTCTTCCTTTTCTGTACGAGATATCGGACAGTACCGGATGGTTCAGCCATGCCGATATAGCAGATATGATAGCGGTGTCCGAGGCTACACCCGGCGCGATAGGTATAAATATGAGTACCTATGCCGGATATCATACCGCCGGGATCATCGGAGGTGTCATAGCTACTTTGTCACTTGCGCTTCCGTCATTTATAGTGATACTGATAGTGGCGCATTTCCTGAGTAGGTTTAAGGGCAACAGATTTGTGGATGCGGCATTTTACGGACTGCGTCCTGCGTCCATAGCCATGATCACCGCTGCCGGAGTAAATGTGGTAAAGATCGCGCTCATAAATATCCCGGCTTTTGAGGTTAGCAGATCCGTAGCGGATCTTTTCATATGGAAGGCTCTGATACTAGCGGTGGTGATCTTTGTTTTGAGAAAGCGTTTTAAGCTGCATCCGATATTATTCATTGCCGTATCTGCGGTAGTAGGCATAGTGTTAAGGCTTGGCGGAGTATAGTTTATAGGATAAGGTGAGGGTAATATGACAGGAACTGTGATTCTAGGACTTTTGATACCTTTTGCGGGAACAACACTCGGAGCCGCAACGGTTTTTTTCATGAAAAACGATATGCCGGAAAAGCTGCAGAAGACATTGCTCGGATTTGCATCCGGGGTTATGGTGGCAGCTTCCGTGTGGTCGCTGCTTATCCCGTCAATGGAGATGTCCGGTATGCCCGAACAGCTTTCTTTTGTGCCTGCGGCTATCGGAATGGCATTTGGTATGGGATTTCTGCTTGTCATGGATGAGGTGATACCGCATCTGCATCTTAATACTGATGTGCCGGAAGGTACACACGGAGGAGAAAGCCGGCTTTCACGTCCTATAATGCTGATACTTGCCGTAACTCTTCACAACTTGCCGGAGGGTATGGCAGTAGGTGTAGTTTTCGCCGGCGCACTTTCGGGGAATACAGAGGTTTCCTTTGCGGGAGCCATGTCGCTTGCCATAGGTATTGCCATACAGAATTTCCCTGAAGGAGCCATCATATCAATGCCGCTAAAAGGTACGGGAATATCTAAAGCAAGGGCTTTCTGTTACGGGACTCTTTCGGGCGCGGTAGAGCCTTTGGGAGCCCTGCTGATGATAGTACTGTCGAGCCTGCTCACACCGATTCTGCCTTATTTTCTTTCATTCGCAGCAGGCGCTATGATATATGTAGTGATAGAAGAGCTTATACCCGAAGCCTCAGAGGGATTGCATACTAACCTCTCCACTATAGGCTTCGCGGCAGGCTTCATACTGATGATGATACTCGATGTGGCTCTGGGATAAGGTCAGCTTACGGACACTTCCCCGGAGAGCACCTTTCTGTAATCCTCGAGATTTTTCTTTAAAAGCTCGGGAGTGGACAGCTCATAGGGGCATTTTGCCGTACACTGACGACAGTTTATACAGTCGTCTATCTTAGCCATATTCTGCTGCCATTCTTCGCTGAGCCATGCAGCCGAGGGAGCACGTCTTAAGAGAAGTGACATCCGGGCGCAGTTGTTTATCTTTATACCTGCGGGACATGGCATACAGTAGCCGCAGCCCCTGCAGAAATCACCCGCAAGCTCTTTACGTTCTTTTTCTATGTAAGCTTTCAACTCACCGGACATCGTGGGGGTAGCTTTCATATATGACAGCCATTCCTCAAGCTCACTCATATGCTGCACTCCCCAGATGGGCAGCACATTATCGTACTCGGTCATAAATGCCATAGCCGCATCGGAGCGGGTGATCAGTCCTCCGGCGAGTCCCTTCATGGCGATGAATCCGACATTGTGCTCCTTACACATATTTACCAGCTTTATTTCTTTTTCTCCCGACAGATAGCTGAAAGGAAACTGCATGGTTTCATACAGACCGCTTCGTACAGCCTCATATGCGACCTCTATCTTGTGAGCAGTGATCCCTATATGTCTTATCTTTCCCTGATCCTTTGCCTCAAGCATACATTCATACATACCCGTGCCGTCACCGGGGGCATAGCATTGATTTACGCAATGAAACTGGTATATATCTATGTAGTCTGTGCGGAGCTTCTTTAGCGAGTTATCAAGATCCGAGCGAAACTTATCAGGATCGGTTGCCATCGTCTTGGTGGCGATAAATATCCTGTCACGCATACCTTCAAAGGCTATGCCCATCTTTTCCTCACTGTCACTGTAGGCACGCGCGGTATCGAAGTAGGTCATGCCGCCCTCATAAGCTCTGCGAAGTATACGGACTGCGGTGTCCGTATCATCACGCTGGATCGGCAGTGCGCCGAAGGCATTCTGCGGTACTTTTATCCCTGTGCTTCCCAATAATATATCCTGCATTTTATTTCTCCTGTATCAAATGTTGTTGAGGTCAAAACCTCTGAGCACTGTTTACTATGCTTACGCATGGCTACCCGGCAAGCTGACTCTGGCTAGCGTATCTTAAGTAACCGGATCAAATGCCTGCCTGCTCAACTGATGGCACGTGCCGAAAAAGCCTGGGTGTACTCACATCATTATATAGGCTATTTCCCGAACGTCAAAGTACAAAAAAACATACTGGTAATTTTGACGGTTATTTACTATAATAACAGAATTATGGATACTTCAGAGATATTAAGGCAGCTTGCCGTCATAGTAGTGGCTGCAAAGTTCTTCGGACTTGTAGCAAGAAAAATACATGCGCCTCAGGTGGCGGGAGAGATAGTGGCAGGGCTCATCATAGGACCGAGCCTTTTGGGAATAGTACAGCCTTCGGATTTTCTCTCCGGGATGTCGGAGATAGGCGTGATCATGCTGATGTTTACGGCAGGGCTTGGCACAGACATAAGGCAGCTTAAGGAGACGGGGGTAAAGGCGACCGTGATAGCATGTGCCGGAGTCTTTATTCCGCTTATATGCGGCACGATACTCTATATGTGCTTTTACGGCTTTTCGCATGTCGGCTCCGAGGCTTTTTACAAGGCGGTGTTCGTAGGTACCATACTCACGGCGACCTCCGTATCGATCACTGTGGAAGCATTAAAGGAGCTGGGACATCTTTCGGGAAAGATAGGCACTACGATAATGAGTGCCGCTATCATAGACGATGTCATAGGCATCATAGTACTTACCATAGTGATAGGGTTTAAAGATCCGAGTGCCGATATCGTCTCGGTAATACTGCATACGGTACTTTTCTTCGTATTTGCTATCGGAGTCGGGATCATCACCTATCATATATTCAAATGGGTAGACAGACGTTATCCGCATACGAGGCGTATACCCATTATGGGAATGGCACTTGCGTTTATACTGGCTTATATCGCGGACAGCTATTTTTCGGTAGCTGATATCACGGGTGCGTATATAGCTGGGGTGATACTTTCATCACTTGACGATTCGGACTATATATCAAGAAGAGTGGATATCAATTCATATATGCTTTTCGGCCCCGTATTCTTCTGCTCGATAGGCCTGCAGACGGATGTAAGGACTCTGGACAGTACCATACTTTTGTTTTCGATAGGATTTGTGATCGTCGGTCTCTTGTCCAAGATACTCGGATGCGGAAGTGTATCAAAGCTTATGGGATATACCTGGGCTGATTCGTTTAAGATCGGCGTGGGGATGATGACCAGAGGCGAGGTAGCCCTTATCGTGGCGCAGAGGGGACTTGCGGCAGGTATGATGAATCAGGCCTATTTTACTGCCGTGATCCTGCTCATCATAGCAAGCTCCATCATTACACCAATAGTACTCAAGATACTTTATGAGAAGTATCCGGAAGCGGCATAGCATCATATGTATTTCAGCAAAAATACGCACATCCTTTCATACGCGCTTATGGCATCTGCCGTTATAAGGCTTGCGATAGCGGCGGCTTTTCTGATAGCGTTCGGCGTCGTACAGATGCAGACGGTCGCGCTGTCCGGCAGGAATGTCAGCATAGTGTGGACCTCAGTGATCTTTCACATGACCGAAACCGTAGGGCTTATTCTGCTCTCGGTCTATCTGTCAAAGCACTACAGAGGACTGTGACAGAAGGAGAGCATAAGCCGTGTCTGTCTTATTCTGTAATTTCACGGGAGTATATATAAACGAGGATATCACTTCAGAGGGTACGCTGCTCGATCTCAGCGATCTGTCCGGTACAAAAATGTATATAGATGAGGGAGCAGAGGTCGAGATACGCAAAAGAACCGATGGACTTATATGTGCGAAGGATGAGGTTGCCGTAAAGTCATCTGACGAAGACTGCAATATGATCTGCCGGCATACCGGCAGCTTGGGATACAGACTGCGGTTTCTCGATAACGGCAATTACCATTATATGACGAGGATATTGGCATCATATGTGGATGAACCCTTTGATCTTATTACCTTCGATCATCACAGTGATGATCAGAGTCCTGCTTTTGGCGGAATAAAGTCGTGCGGTTCATGGAGACGGGATATAACCGCTGAAAATCACAGGCTCGAAAGCTCCATGCTGGTACAAAGATACGATGAATTTGATGCGGTCTATACTCCTTCGGAACTTCCTTTATATATTTCCATAGATAAGGATATACTGTCCGATAAAGTACTCACTACAAACTGGGATCAGGGGGATATGACTTTGGAGCAGCTGTTCGAGCTGCTTGACAGGCTTATCAGGGAAAGGGAGATCATAGCCGTCGATGTGTGCGGCGAAGACCTGCCGGAAAACCCCTATGAAAAAAATAAAGAATTTAATAAGGCTATGATGCAGTATATCTACAGGTAGGCAAGTATGCCGCCCATGCTCACTATGAGGCAATATCCTTGGCTGTATGAGCCAGAGCTGAAGCCAGCATCAGCTTTATCCTGTTGAGCTGGTTGACCTCCGAAGCTCCCGGGTCATAGTCTATGGCGACGATGTTTGCCTCGGGATGGATCTCCCGTACCTTCTTTATCACACCTTTACCCACCACATGATTGGGGAGGCATGCGAAAGGCTGCACACAGACTACGTTTTCCACGCCTGAGTGTATGAGCTCCATTATCTCGCCCGTAAGGAACCAGCCTTCTCCGGTCTGATTGCCTATATCGACTATAGGCTCCGCGAGTGACACTATATCCGTGATCCTCGTATGAGGGGTAAAGTGTGTGGATGAAGCGAGCACCTTTGAAGGGTAGCTTCTGAGTCTGTTTATCACCCATATCAGAAACTTGTTTATTCTCTCTGCTTTCTTTGACTGACCGAGATAATCTCCCTTATATACCTGATTGTAAAAGCTGTATCCGAAGAAATCTATCAGGTCGGGTACTACCGGCTCGGCCCCTTCCGACTCGAGGAGCTCCACCAGGTGGTTGTTTGCGGCGGGCATATATTTGACGAGGATCTCTCCGACTATGCCGACTCTCGGCTTTTTGAGATCCTCCTTTATGGGGAGAGCATCAAATTCCTTTATTATCCTGCGACACAGCCTTTTATATTTTCCATAGGACAGGCTGCCTGATGAAATGAAATCCTGAGCTTCCTTCAGGAGCTTTTTATGAAGAGCATCCGCAGAGCCCTTCTTCAGCTCATAGGGACGCATACGGTACAGACATTTCATAAAGAGGTCACCTATCTCGGCACCGTATACCATGCGTATCGCAAAGGCCGGATTGAGCTTAAAGCCCGGATTGGGCTCGAGACCCACAGCGTTTAGTGAGATAACGGGTATCTGCTCCATGCCGGCTTTTTTCAGCGCGCGACGTATGAACGCAACATAGTTTGTGGCACGGCATCCGCCTCCTGTCTGGCTCATTATGACTGCAGTACGGTCGAGGTCATATTCTCCTGAGAGCAGAGCGGACATTATCTGTCCCACTACCATCAACGAAGGGTAGCACGCGTCGTTATTCACGTATTTCAGCCCGGTATTTACCGCCTCATGACCGTCGTTATCGAGGAAGACAAAGTTGTATCCCTCGGCACGCATCGCAGGCTCAAGCACATCAAAGTGTATGGGAGACATCTGCGGAGCTATGATGGTATACTTTTGGTCGCGCATTTCCTCGGTAAAGAGTACACGTCGCTGATCGAGAGGCTTGACGACTCTTTCGGTCTCATTCATATCCCTTACCCGCAAGGCTGCAAGAAGAGAGCGTACCCGGATACGGGCGGCTCCGAGATTATTGACCTCATCTATCTTGAGGCAGGTGTATATCTTATCACCCGACTCAAGTATCTCAGACACCTGATCGGTAGTCACGGCATCCAGACCGCATCCGAAGGAGTTGAGCTGTATCAGGTCGATGTCATCGCGGTGCTTTACAAAGGAGGCTGCGGCGTAGAGCCTTGAGTGATACATCCACTGGTCTATGACCCTCAAAGGACGTTCCACCTTGCCGAGATGAGATACCGAATCCTCCGTGAGCACAGCCACCCTGTGTGAGGTGATGAGTTCAGGAATACCGTGATTTATCTCGGGATCGATATGATAAGGACGTCCGGCGAGCACTATGCCGCGGCCGTTATTTTCTTCTATCCATTTGATCGTCTCTTCACCCTTTGCGGCGACTTCTTTTCTGTAGGCCGCCTGCTCGTCCCATGCATCAAATACAGCCCGTACTATCTCTTCGGGGTCTGCCTCAGGCAGAGCCTCGATCAGTCTTGGATAGATATCCTCGGGGCTGTCGAAGGCTATAAAAGGATTTCTGAAATCTATGTTGTTTGCCTTCAGATCCTCGACATTATTCTTTATATTCTCAGAATATGAGGTTACGATGGGGCAGTTGAAATGGTTGCCTGCCTCCTCAAACTCATTTCTTTCATAAAAAAGCGATGGATAAAAGATGAATTTTATGCCGTTATTGATAAGCCACTGTATATGCCCGTGAGCAAGCTTCGCGGGATAGCATTCGGATTCAGAGGGTATTGATTCTATACCGAGCTCATATATGTTGTGGCTTGCGGGAGGTGAGAGTATTACTCTGTAGCCCAGCTTCGTAAAGAATGTGAACCAGAAAGGATAGTTCTCATACATATTTAACGCGCGGGGGATCCCTACTGTGCCTCTCGGCGCGTCATAGCCCTCCAAAGGCTCATATCTGAATATCCGCTTCATCTTCCAGTCAAAGAGATTGGGGACATCCTCATTTGTCTTTGAGCGACCGAGTCCCTTTTCACAGCGGTTGCCGGATATGAAGGTGCGGCCTCCGGTGAAGCGGTTTATAGTGAGTCTGCAGTGATTGGTGCATCCCTGACATTTGGTCATCGAGGTGGTAAACTGCAGATCCCTTATCTCATTTATGGAGAGCATGGTGGAGTCCGTGCCCTCTGCATGTCTTTCCTTTGCGATGAGTGCGGCACCAAAGGCTCCCATTATACCGGCGATGTCGGGACGTACTACCTCCACTCCGGCTATGCGCTCAAGAGAGCGGAGTACGGCATTGTTGTAGAATGTGCCGCCCTGGACTACGATCACCCTGCCGAGTTCATCGGCATCAGATACCTTTATTACCTTGAAGAGTGCGTTCTTTATCACGGAATATGCAAGACCCGCGGAGATGTCATCGACACCGGCACCTTCCTTCTGCGCCTGCTTTACCTTGGAATTCATGAAAACCGTACATCTCGTACCGAGATCTATGGGATGCTCGGCAAAGAGTGCGGCACCCGCGAAATCCTCGACCGACATATTCAGCGACTTGGCAAAGGTCTCAAGGAAGGAGCCGCAACCGGATGAGCAGGCCTCATTAAGCATCACAGAGTCCACCGTATGGTTTTTGATGCGGATACACTTCATGTCCTGACCGCCGATATCAAGTATGCAGTCCACATCCGGACGGAAATGGGCTGCAGCATAGTAGTGCGCCACAGTCTCTACTTCTCCCTCATCAAGCTTGAGCGCGGACTGTATGAGTGCTTCTCCGTAGCCTGTGGAGCAGGCTCCGGCTATGCGCACACTGTCAGGCTTCTTATCGTAAATGTCCTTTATCGAAGCTATGGCTGTGAGCAGGGGAGAGCCGTTATTATTTGAATAAAAGGAATAGAGCAGATCTCCGTCCTCCGATATAAGGGCGCACTTTGTGGTGGTCGATCCGGCGTCTATACCGAGATAGGCATTGCCGCTGTAGCTTTCAAGCGGAGCCTTTTTTACCGTCGCAAGAGCATGTCTTTCTTCAAAGCTCCTGTATTCATCCTCATTCGCAAAAAGAGGCTCCATACGCGCCACTTCAAACTCAAGATGGATCGGGGATCTGAGCATCTCGACCATATCCGATAGGGGGCGGGTGTGCTCTTCGTCATGACTCATCGCAGAGCCTATGGCTGCGAAGAGATGCGAATTCTCCGGCATGATGGCGTGCTCGTCATCCAGCTTTAAGGTACGGATAAAAGACGCGCGGAGCTCAGACAAAAAGTGCAGCGGTCCGCCGAGGAAGGCTACATGTCCTCTGATCGGCTTGCCACAGGCAAGACCGGAAATGGTCTGGTTTACAACCGCCTGAAATATGGAGGCAGCAAGGTCTTCCTTTCTTGCGCCCTCATTGATGAGCGGCTGTATATCGGATTTTGCGAACACACCGCAACGGGCGGCTATGGTATAGAGCGAACCGTAGTCCTTTGCCAGTTCATTGAGTCCTGTGGCATCGGTCTGCAGCAGTGAGGCCATCTGGTCTATAAATGAGCCCGTACCTCCGGCGCATATACCGTTCATACGCTGCTCTATATTGCCGTTTTCAAAATAGATGATCTTGGCATCCTCACCGCCGAGCTCTATGGCAACATCAGTCTGTGGAGCGTAGTGCTTTAAGGCGGTGGATACCGCCACGACCTCCTGACTGAAGGGGACATCTATCGCATCCGCAAGGGTCAGACCGCCGGAGCCCGTGATCACGGGAGCCACGGTCACATCGCCTGTCACCTTGAACGCGTCCTCTATAAGGTCGGCGAGGGTCTCCTTTATATTTGCAAAGTGTCTGCGGTAGTCAGAAAAAAGGATATTCATATCCTCGTCCATGAGGACTACCTTGACTGTGGTAGAGCCTATATCTATACCGAGTGAATGCAAGTCTTCCATAATCGATCAACCTCTTAAGTGCATCTTTAAAACAAGCTGTCATGCACAGTACTATTCTCTATGACATCAGTTCTTCATAATATCACAGATCGTCAGATTGTTAAACTCGGGTTACTGTTCACACCTTGCAGGTGCTCACAGCAACTGGATTTGCCCAATATAATTGCCTGCGGCAAGGGGCAAATCCTTGTATCGGCTTCTGTAATCTTTTTCACGCTCAGCGCAGCTAGTGCGCAGAGCTGTCTGAACAGTAATAAACTCGGACATAAGGATACATATCTATTGAAAAAAACGGATTACATATGATAGCACAAGCAAAGACAGAGGGATTGAAGTTTTCTCACTTCGCTTCTTCGAGGATAAATGCTTTCAGTTCATCAAGGTGAGCTTCCATGGTGCTGCGGCCTATGTCGTATACGCGCTGGAGCTCCTCGGGGTCATGCTCGGTATGATTGATGTGAAGAGCTTCCGGGGGCTGTATCACGAAGGCACTGCCCTCAGCGGAGCATTTCCTTACAAGCTCGAGTTCCTTATTATACATGATGTGACGCCTCGCCATGGCTTTGACCATGGCGGGGTATTTTCTTAAAAAGGCACCTATGATGCGCATGTCGCGTGCGGGCTCTTTCACAAATCCGTCCGGCTGTGTGAGCACTACGACATTCTTTTCGTAGCCCTTTTTCTGCATGAAATGCAGCGGTATGGAGTCAGACATGCCTCCGTCCAGATATCTGTGTCCGAGTATCTCTACGGGTCTGGAAGCGAGGGGCATGGAGGCTGAGGCTCTGAAGTACAGCATATCTATGCCTGAGCCCTCCTTAAGATTCCTATATACTGCCTTTCCGGTATCCACATCGGTCATCACCGCATAGAGCGGCATCGGATTCTCGCGGTAGGTCTTAAGGTCGAAAACATCATAGTGAAAGGGGATCTTCTCGTAGCAAAACTCCGCTCCGAACATATCTCCTGTAAATATCAGAGACCATATGGAGCAGTATCTCCAGTCCTTTGCAAAGCGTTTGTTATATCGTATGGCACGTCCTATCTGTTTTGACTTGAGGTTACATCCGAATACCGCGCCTGCGGATACTCCTACCGCCCCGTCGAATGTGATATCGTGCTCCATCAGCACATCCAGTACACCCGCCGTAAACATGCCTCTCATGGCTCCGCCTTCGAGTACTATTCCCACGCTCATGCCCTTATATCCTCCCATTAAACCTGCATATCAGGCGATCGCCTTATACCAGATCGTAGTAAATGACAAAACTATTTTCGTTTTGCGCATTTTAAAACAGTATTATATTTAGACCGTAATGTCAAAATGAGAGAAGACCACAGGCACACTTCTGCTGCGTGCCGGAAAGGGAAGCGTAGACAATAGACTGAAATTATTATAAAATATTTTGATTGCCTTAAAACGGGAAGCAAAAAACGAAAGTGGGAACACCGCTATGAACAACAAGATAAATTCATTACTGAACAGGCTGGAGCGCAGAGTGGGGATGTATGCCGTGCCGCAGCTTACGAAATATATGATACTCACGTATATCATCGGGTATATCCTGTATTTCCTGAACATGGCGGGTATCCCTATGATACAGCTCATCTACCTCAGTCCGGAAATGATACTTCACGGTCAGATATGGAGGCTATTTACGTGGATATTCATGCCACCTTCGGCTCCGGGGATCTTTACGATCATAATGCTGCTCTTTTATTATCAGCTGGGAACGGCGCTGGAGCAGACCTGGGGTGACTTCAAATACAATCTGTACATTTTCTCCGGATTGTTTTTCATGCTGGTCGGTGCTTTCATGCTCTACGCGTTCGGCTACAGTGTAGACGGCATGTTTACCACCTATTACGTGAATATGTCAGTATTTCTCGCGTTTGCCGCATGCTATCCGAATATGGAGATCCTGCTTTACTTCATCATACCGCTTAAGATAAAGTGGCTGGCTCTGATAGACATAGCCTTCCTTCTCTATCAGGCTCTGGTATCAAGCTGGGCGGAGAGAGTGGCTATCATAGTGTCACTGTTAAACTTCGTGGTATTTTTCTTTACCACGAGAAACTATAATGGCATATCCCCAAAAGAGCGCGCGAGGAAGAAAGCCTTTAGGAAGGCATTTGAGAGAGGTCCGTATTATCAGGGCAATCAGAGAAGAGCTGCCGGAAGCACAGGAGGCACTGCGGCAGGCGCCGGAGCAGCAGGGAGTGCGTACAGCGCAAACAGTGCGTACAGTACATCAGGAAGGGATAACGGACAGATCACGAAGCACAGATGCGCGATCTGCGGACGCACCGAGCTCGACGGGGATCTGCTGGAATTTCGTTTTTGCAGCAAATGCGCCGGCAACTACGAGTACTGTCAGGATCATCTGTTCACCCATGAGCATGTGAAGTTCGGTAAATAGGGATGATAGAGAGCGAATACAGAAAGACTCTTGACAGGCTGATAAGGACGGCTCACGAGAGCGGCAACCGCATTACTGAAGAGGTCTATCACGGCATCATGGATCCTCTTGAGATGAGCGATAAGGAAGATGAGCTCACCCGGGGATACCTGAAGGGGATAAATATAGCAATAGGTGATGGAGCGGGATACAGGAAGCCTGAGTTTACCGAAGAGGACGGGAAATATCTCGGGATGTATCTTGAAGAGCTCGAGGGACTGCCGGTATATACCGAAGAAGAGATACTTGATGCAAAGAAGAGAGCGATAAAAGACGATGACGAGGAGGCTCAGGGTATCCTCATGAATCATTATCTGAAGAGCGTGGTAGACATCGCCAGGCTCTATGTATATCAGGCTCTTCCGGCGGAGGATCTGATAGGAGAAGGAAATATCGGCATGATGACCGCTATCAGAGCATTGTCAACCCTGGATGACGCTTCAGAGGCGGACGGATTCGTAGGCAGGTTTATCATGGATGCCATGGATGCTGCGATCTATGAGGATACTGATGTCAGGCAGCGCATGGAGGATATGGTGGTTCATATCAATGAGATAAATGACAAGGCGCGGTTACTGTCCGAGACGATGCACAGACCTGTCACGGCAGCGGAGCTTGCGGAGGAGACGGGGATCGACCTTGAAGAAATAAAGGAAGCGATGAGACTTTCCGGCAGTCAGATAGAGGGACTGATACCCTGATAAGGATACGGAGGTAAGGATGAAGACTAAGAGCATAGAGGATATCAGGCAGTACAGGATAATAAAGAAAAAGGATATGCCTGATCTTAATTCGAAGGGTTATCTTCTTCAGCATATAAAGAGCGGGGCGAGGATATTTATCATATCCAACGATGACAGGAACAAGGTATTTTATGTTGCTTTCAGGACACCTCCCGCGGACTCCACGGGTACACCGCATATCCTGGAGCATACCGTGCTTTGCGGATCGAGAAAATATAGGGCGAAGGATCCCTTTATAGAGCTGGCCAAGGGTTCCCTGAATACCTTTCTCAATGCAATGACATATCCCGACAAGACGGTCTTTCCCGTGGCCAGCACGAATGATAAGGATTTTGCCAATCTTTCCGATGTATATATGGATGCGGTACTGCATCCTGCAATATATGAAAACGAAAAGATATTCAGGCAGGAGGGATGGCACTATGAGCTTAACTCCGAAAAGGATGAGCTTAAATATAACGGAGTGGTATATAACGAGATGAAGGGGGCGTATTCCGCTCCTGATGATGTACTGGACAGGTACATCCTTGCTTCGCTGTATCCGGATACCGCTTACGCGCTCGAATCCGGCGGAGACCCAGAGGAGATACCGGATCTGACCTATGAGAAGTTTCTTGAAATGCATAAGAAATATTATCATCCGTCCAACTCCTACATATACCTTTACGGTGATGCCGATATGACAGAGAGGCTCATATGGCTTGACAAAGAGTATCTTTCACATTACAAGGTACAGAAGATAAACTCTGCGGTGGAAAGACAGGATCCTTTCACAAAGACCGTTGATTTCGAAAAGACCTACGCTCTGTCCGATTCGGAAAGCACTATGCATAATACTTATCTGTCCTACAATTGCGTGATAAAGGACAATCTGGATCCGAGGCTTTATGTGGCATTTTCGGTACTCCAGTACGCACTGCTCGACAGCCCGGGGGCTCCGCTGAAGCAGGCACTGCTTGACGCAAGGATAGGACAGGATATAGAGAGTACCTACGACAATGGTCTGCTGCAGCCGTTCTTTGCGGTGATAGCAAAGTATGCGGATGCTTCGGACAAGGATAAGTTCTTAAATGTGATAAGAAAGACTCTTACTGATCTGGCAAAGGGCGGGCTGAATAAAAAGACACTGCTTGCTGCGATCAATTCTTTTGAGTTTAGATACAGGGAGGCTGATTTCGGTGCTTATCCCAAGGGACTCATGTACGGGCTGCAGGCACTTGATTCATGGCTTTACAAGGACACCGATCCTTTCATGCATATAGAGCAGAACGCCACCTTTGCTTATCTTAAGAAGGAGGCGGCTTCCGACAGCAGGTACTTTGAAGAGCTTATAGAGAAGTATCTGATAGACAATCCTCATTCGTCGATCGTTCTCTTAAAACCCGAAAAAGGTCTTACCGCCAAAAGGGAAAAAGCCGTAGCCGCAAAGCTTAAGAAATACAAGACATCACTAAGCAGGGAAGAGATACATGACATAGTCAGGCAGACAAGAGAGCTGAAGGCGTATCAGGAGGAGCCCTCTACGGAAGAACAGCTGCTCACGATCCCGCTTCTTGAGATAGGGGATATAGACAGGAAGGCGCAGCCTTTTAAGAACGATATAAGAGATATGTCGGGGACGAAGCTGATACACCATGATATAGCCACAAACGGTATAGCTTATATCGGATTGATGTTTTCTGCCCAGCCTGTTCCGGAGGAGCTGGTACCTTATATGGGACTGCTGCGTTCCGTACTTGGCAATGTGAACACGGAGCACTATACCTATGAGGAGCTGAACTCCGAGATCAACCTTTCTACAGGAGGCATATCCTTTACGCCGGCTATCTATGCGGATGTAAACTCCTACGGGGATTTCGATGCGGAGTTTGAGGTGCATACAAGGGTGTTTGAGGAGCATATCCCGGACTTTATGAGGCTCACGGAGGAGATACTTTTCACCTCCGACTTTTCGGATGAGAAGAGACTCAGAGAGATCATACGGATGATAAAGTCGAGGATGCAGGCATTGTTTGTGTCGGCAGGCAATGCCGTAGCCACGGAGCGTGCACTGTCATATATCTCGGATCAGCATTTTTATAAGGAAAAGATGAATGGAGTGGACTATTACAGGTTCATAGACGATATAGAAAAGAATTTTGAGGACAGGATAGGAGATGTCAGTAAAAAGCTGAAGAAGACATTAAGCATACTTCTTCACAAAGACAATCTGATGGTCGATATAACCGGTTCAAAGGAGATGACGGAAAAGCTGGTACCGCTTGCGGAGGAATTCAGGAAAAAGCTTTCCGGCGGCAGATCGGGGGTTACTGATTTTGAATTCGCAAAAGTGAAGAGGAATGAGGGATTCAGGACGGCATCCCAGGTGCAGTATGTGGCTAAAGCCGGTAATTTCAAGGATAAAGGTCTGCCCTACAGAGGAGAGCTGCGGGTGCTCAGAGTGATCATGGGATATGATTATCTTTGGAACAATATCCGTGTACTCGGAGGCGCGTACGGATGTGGTGCCACCTTCTTAAGGAATGGGGATGTATATATGTCCACATACAGGGATCCCCATCTCAGGAACTCTGTCAGGGTATTCGAAGAGGCAGCGGGATATATAAGAGATTTCAAGGTCTCAGAAAGGGATATGATTAAGTTTGTGATAGGCGCGATATCAGATATAGATACTCCGCTCACTCCGAAGACCGAGGGCATAAGAAGCCTTTCCGCATATATGAGCGGCGTTGACTCCACGGATGTACAGAAGGAAAGAGATGCGATACTTTCCTGTGATCAGGCAAGGATAAGAGAGCTTGCCCCGTACATTGAGGCGATGTCAGAGGCCGGCACACTTGCGGTTGTGGGAGCCGAGGCCAAGCTTGACGCAAACAGGGAGCTCTTCGGAAAGGTGGATAATCTGTTTTGAGTGATACCGGATTCCGATCTGGCTTTGTGGCGATAGTGGGCAGGACGAACGTAGGCAAATCCACGCTCATGAATCACCTGATAGGCATGAAGATAGCCATCACCTCCAATAAGCCTCAGACCACTCGCAGGAGAATGAGAACGGTATATACAAATGAGAGAGGCCAGATAGTGTTTCTTGATACTCCGGGCATCCATCTCGCTCACAATAAGCTGTCGGAATATATGGACAGCACGGCATACAGATCGGTAGAGGACGTAGATGTCATCCTCTTTGTGGCAGAGCCCGGGACATATATCGGCAAGGGTGAGCAGCAGATGATCTCACGCATACGTGAATCCGGCAAGCCCGTGATACTTGCGGTCAATAAATCGGACACGGCTGATGATGAACGTATCAGAAAAACGGCTGAGGTATACTGCAAGGCGCTGGACATAAAAGAGACGGCAGCGGTGTCCGCACTGAAGGGCACAGGTATAGACAGTCTTACGGATGCCATAATGAGATATCTGCCCGAGGGACCCGCGCTCTATGATGAGGATACGGTGACAGATGAGACCGAGAGGGATATATGCGGCGAGATAGTCAGGGAAAAGGCGCTGCGCATACTTCGTGATGAGGTACCGCACGGGATAGCCGTGAGTGTGGAGCGGTTTAATGAAAGAGATGACGGCATCATAGATATCGATGCGGAGATAATATGCGAAAGAGATTCCCACAAGGGTATCATCATAGGCAAGGGCGGATCGATGCTTAAGAGGATAGGGAGCGAAAGCCGAAGGGATATAGAGGGGCTTTTGGAGGCGCATGTGAATCTCAAGCTGTTCGTGAAGGTAAGGAAGGACTGGAGACAGAATACAGGGATGCTGAGATCTCTGGGATACAATGAATGACATCATAGATACCGCAGGCATGATACTGGCTGCCTATGACTACTCCGAGTATGATAAGAGACTCAGGGTACTGACTGCCGATGTGGGTAAAGTGACGGTATTTGCCAGAGGAGTTAGACGACAGAATTCCAGGTTTATGGGAATGACGGATATGTTTTCCTTCGGGAATTTTTGTCTTTTTGCGGGAAAGAGCGCATATAACCTCTCGGGAGTTGAGATATCCAATTACTTCGAGGATATAAGGCAGGATATGGAGAAGATGTGTTTTGCTTCGTATTTTGCGGATCTTGCAGACTATTCCGTGCATGAGAACATGGAGGGCAAGGACATGCTCCTGCTCATATACAGATCACTGCAGGCGCTTGATACCGACAGCATAGAAAACAGACTCGTGCGTGCTGTATATGAGCTGAGGACGGTCATGATAAACGGAGTATATCCGGGACCTCCGTCAAGGAGTATAATGGCGGGTACCGCAAGTGCGCTGGGTCATATAGAAACAGCCGGTATAAAAGACCTTTTTTCATTTAAGGTAAGGGATGAGGTCATGGATGAGCTGTGCACTATAGCGGATGAATACAGGAAACGTTATATACAGGGGAGCTTTAGATCACTTGATGTGATGTCCGAGCTGGGATACAGCACGGTACAGGGATAGGATAATGGCGCAGCAGGCAGGAAGAAGAAGAAAAAAGAGAAGGAAGGACAGAGGCAGGGTCATAGCCATAAGGATGATACTGATACTCGTCATCATTGCGGCTATAGCCGTGCTCGGGTTCATCGGGTATCAGCTGTATGGTCTTATCGCCGATATGTCCGGTGGCAATGCGAAGGTCACTACCGTGACTGTGTCCAACAAAGGAAAGATCAGACAGACTATAGTGGAGGAGTTTAATCCGGGCTTATATGACGAGGCAGGTCTTAAGGCAGATATAGAGGATAAGATAAAGGCTTCGGACGGAGTGGAGTCAGTAGGACTTGAGATAGAGGACGGAGTCGCGGTGCTAAAGCTGAGATATGACTCTGATGATGCCATGGCAGCCTTTAACAATGAGGTATTTTATGCCGATTCCATGGATGAGCTCAGGAAGCAGGGAGTGACCTTCGGTGCCGATGCCATACTGGCGGGAGGTGATCATGCCGTGATAGTTTCGGAGGCGATGGATATAGAATGTCCGAAAAAAATACTGTATGCCGAAGGCGATGTCACGATAGATCCTGATAATCAAAAGCTCGCGCACTGCACGACGCAGAATGGGGATGTGGCGTTTGTGATATACTGATCCTTTACAGTACTTAGCCGCATTTGAATGGCTTGACATATAATTGAAAGAAACATCTGACGATAAGGAGGAAAGAAATGGTTGATTCAATGGAGAAGATCGTAAATCTGTGTAAGGGCAGGGGATTCATATATCCGGGTTCGGAGATATACGGGGGTCTCGCAAACACATGGGATTACGGCAATCTCGGAGTAGAGCTTAAAAATAACATGAAAAAGGCATGGTGGAGCCGATTTGTAACGGGCAATAAATACAATGTCGGAGTGGACTGCGCCATACTCATGAATACACAGACCTATGTGGCATCGGGGCATATCGGCAGCTTTTCAGACCCTCTTATCGACTGTAAGGAATGTCATGAGAGATTCAGAGCCGACAATATCATAGAGGATTGGACAAAGGAGAATAACGTGACTCTGGAATCCTCAGTTGACGGCTGGTCTAATGAGGAAATGATGGATTTCATTAAAAAGAACTCCATACCTTGCCCTACCTGCGGCAAGCACAACTTTACCGATATCAGACAGTTTAATCTCATGTTCAAGACCTTTCAGGGAGTTACCGAGGATGCGAAGAATGTCGTATACCTGAGACCCGAGACAGCTCAGGGTATATTCGTCAACTTCAAAAACGTCCAGAGGACCTCACGTAAGAAGGTTCCTTTCGGTATAGGACAGATAGGAAAGTCCTTCAGAAACGAGATCACACCCGGCAACTTTACGTTCAGGACGAGGGAGTTTGAGCAGATGGAGCTTGAATTCTTCTGCAAGCCCGGGACGGATCTTGAGTGGTTCGCATACTGGAAGCAGTACTGCATAGACTTCCTGCATGACCTCGGCATGGCTCCCGAGCATATAAAGACAAGGGATCATGATCCGGCAGAGCTTGCCTTTTATTCCAAGGCTACGACCGATCTCGAGTATCTCTTCCCGTTTGGATGGGGTGAGCTCTGGGGTATAGCCGACAGGACTGACTATGACCTCTCACAGCATCAGAATACATCGGGTCAGGACATGACCTACTTTGATGATACGACAAACGAAAAGTATCTGCCCTATGTCATAGAGCCCTCGCTCGGAGCGGACAGGGTAGTGCTTGCCTTCCTTTGCGAAGCCTATGATGAGGAGACTCTGGAGGGAGGAGATGTGCGTACGGTCATGCGTTTCCATCCTGCGCTCGCACCCGTGAAGATAGGAGTGCTGCCGCTTTCAAAGAAGCTGAATGAAGGAGCCGAGAAGATATACGATACTCTTTCAAAGCACTACAACTGTGAGTTTGATGACAGAGGAGCCATCGGCAAGAGATACAGAAGACAGGATGAGATAGGTACGCCTTATTGCATTACCTATGATTTTGACTCGGAGACTGACGGCGCGGTGACCATACGTGACCGTGACAGCATGGAGCAGGAGAGAGTGGCTATATCAGAGCTCGAGTCATATTTCAACGGAAAGTTTGATCTTTGAATAAAGAATCATATTAAGGATAGGAGAAATGACCATGAAACAGTTCACATCGGATGAATTGAGAAATGCATGGAAGGAGTTTTATAAGGAGAGAGGCCATGTGGATGTCGGAGCCGTATCCCTCGTATCGGACGGTTCGACAGGAGTGCTCTTTAATGTGGCGGGCATGCAGCCTCTTATGCCGTATCTGCTCGGACAGAAGCATCCCAAAGGGACAAGGCTCTGTAATGTGCAGGGCTGCGTAAGGACAAATGACATAGACTCTGTGGGAGACAGGAGCCATGTGACCTTCTTTGAGATGATGGGAAGCTGGAGTCTGGGCGACTATTTCAAAAAAGAAAGATGCCAGTGGAGCTACGAGCTGCTGACGGAGGTGCTTGGCTTTGACAGGGATCATCTTGCGGCTACAGTATTTGCCGGAGACGAAAATGCTCCCAGAGATGAGGAGGGCGCAAGGTACCGCATCGAGTCAGGCTTCAAGGAGGAAAACATCTATTATCTTCCGGCAGAAGATAATTGGTGGGGACTGGAGTACGGACCCTGCGGACCTGACAGTGAGATGTTTTATATAGCCGATGTACCCGACTGCGGACCCGACTGCGGACCGGGCTGCAGCTGCGGTAAGTATACCGAGCTCGGCAACGATGTCTTCATGCAGTATGAGAAGCACAGGGACGGTCATCTTACCCCGCTTAAGCAGAAGAACGTGGATACAGGCTGGGGGCTTGAGAGGATACTGGCTTTCCTTAACGGTACCAAGGATGTATATAAGACAGATCTTTTCCTGCCTGTCATACAGTACATAGAGAAGCATACCGGACTGTCTTATGATGCCGATGATGAGAAGACCCGCTCCATGAGGATACTGGCTGATCATCTGCGTACTGCGGTTATGCTTATAGGTGATGAGGCGAGACTTACACCGTCAAACGCGGGAGCAGGCTATGTACTGCGCAGACTCATAAGGCGCGCTGTAAGACACGGAAGGCTCCTTGGATTTAAGAAGGAAAACCTGATAGACATCGCAGAGATCTATATAAACGATATTTACGGCGAGAGCTATCCGCTCCTTGGTAAGAATAGCGCCTTCATCATCACAGAGCTCAGAAATGAGATAATCAGATTTGAAAGTGCCCTTGAGAACGGCATGAAGGAGTTTGAAAAGATCGTCACGAGGAAAGAGAAGGACGGAGAGAAGAGCATCGATGGAAAGTCCGCTTTTTATCTGTACGATACCTTTGGATTTCCTCTTGAGCTCACCCAGGAGATGGCTGACGAGAAGGGACTAAGTGTAGATGAGGCCGGCTTTACCGAGGCTATGGAGGAGCAGAAGAGAAAGGCCAGAGAGAATCAGAGCTTTTCCGCAGACCTCTCAAACGACATGTCAGTATATGACGGGCTGGATGCCGGGATAAAAAGTGAGTTTACGGGATATGAGGGATTGACTCAAAAGGACAGGATACTTGCCGTGTCCGACGGAAAGGAGCTAAAGGATATACTGACTCTCGGCATGGAGGGTACCGTGATCACGGGCAGGACACCATTCTATGCCACCATGGGCGGACAGAAGGGTGATATAGGCAGGATAGTAACTTCCGGCGGTGAATTTGAGGTAAAGGACACCATAAAGCTCCCGGGAGACCGGATAGGTCATATCGGTGTCGTAAGCTCAGGCGAGATAAAGACGGGAGATGATGCGTCACTTGAGGTAGATGCGCGCAACAGAGGAAGCGTATGCAGGAACCATTCGGCTACTCACCTGATGCAGAGGGCTCTCCGCGAGGTATTGGGAGACGGTGTGGAGCAGCAGGGCTCCTATCAGGACGCATCCCGTACGAGATTTGATTTCAGCTACTCGCAGGCTATGACGGAAGAGCAGGTGAAGCAGGTAGAGGATATCGTCAATGAGAAGATAGGAGACGCTCTTTCGGTAGATACAAAGATAATGTCTCTTGAAGAAGCAAAAAAGACCGGCGCTATGGCACTTTTCGGAGAGAAGTACGGCGATGAGGTCAGGGTCGTAAACATGGGAGACTGGTCCATAGAGCTGTGCGGAGGTACGCATGTAAAGAACACTGCGGATATCAAGTACTTTAAGATACTCTCGGAAGCCGGCGTGGCAGCAGGTGTGAGACGTATCGAGGCCGTCACCGGAGATAACGTGATAAGCTACTATAAGGGCGTGGAGGATATCTTAAACAATGCGGCAAAGACCGCAAGATCCTCGACTCAGGAGCTTGCGTCGCATATAGAGAAGCTCTTAAAGGAGCTCAGGGAGCTTAAGGCAGAGAATGACTCACTCAAGTCAAAAGCAGCAAAGGACGCCCTTGGTGACGTGACGGACAGCGTTAAGGAGATTAACGGAGTGAAGCTGCTTGCCGCTACACCGGCAGGGGTCGATATGAACGGACTCAGGGATCTCTCGGATGAATTAAAGACCAGGATAGGAGAGGGCGTCATCGTGCTGCTGTCAGATGCAGGCGGCAAGGTAAATGTGGTCGTATCCGCGACTGAGGGAGCCATAGCAAAGGGAGCCCATGCAGGCAATCTGATAAAAGAGGTGGCAAAGTGCGTGGGAGGCGGCGGAGGCGGTCGTCCCAACATGGCACAGGCCGGCGGAAAGGATGCATCCGGCATACCTGCTGCCGTAGATAAAGCAGCCGAGGTGCTTGCCGGACAGATAAAGTAAGCGCCAAAACGTAACGAGTTTTGTCGCTTACTGTAAAATGTGTATTAGATCACGTTTGCAATATGTAATTTCTGATACAAAGATATTAAAGGAGAGACAGCATGGATATGGAAGAGAATACAAAAGACGTCATGAATAATGAACAGGGCACAGAGGAAAAAAAGCACGGCAGACACAAGAGTACATCATGGGTATCATCGCTTATCATAGGCATCGCCGTAGTGGCAGCAGCAGCGATGATCGCATTCGGACTGTCAAGATTTCGTTCTGTAGAGAGTCATACCGTGGGTGCTACGGGATCTGCCAGTGTGGATTTTGAATCCGATCTTGTCATCTGGAGAGGATCGTTCAATACCCACAACTATACGACAGAGGCGGCATTCAGGCAGATAAAGAAGGATGCGGCAAGTGTAAAGAAGTACCTTATGGATAACGGCATAGATGAATCAGAGATAGTACTTAGCTCGATATCGGTAAGTCAGAGGGAGAGGGATGTATACAGCAATGACGGAGAGTACAGGTATTCCGAGTTTGACGGATATGACCTGACACAGCAGATCACCGTAACATCCGATGATTTGGATAAGGTGGAAAAGGTATCCAGAGATATCACAGATCTTCTGGAATCCGGCATAGAGTTTTATTCGGACTCACCCGAGTATTATTGCACCACACTTGATGATGTAAAGCTTGATCTCATAGGTAAGGCGACGGAAAATGCGAGAGACAGGATAAACATCATAGCAAACGGCTCCGGAGCAAGGCTTGGGAAGCTCGTAAATTCCAATCTCGGAGTATTCCAGATCACTGCGATAAACTCCGGCACTCAGGACTACAGCTATGACGGAGCCTTTGACACCAGCTCCAGATGGAAGACGGCATCTATTACGGTAAAGCTCGAGTATGACCTGAAATAAGCAGAAAACGATGGTAAGGATATACGCAGACAGTACAAATGATCTCAGCCCGGAATACATAAAGGAGCATGATATCAGGATAATCCCCCTTTATATCACGATGGGTGACAGGACCGGCAGGGATGGAGTGGATGTCACTGCCGATGAGATATTTAAGTGGGCGGAAGAAAACAAAAGCGTACCCACTACTGCGGCTTTTTCTCCGGGTGATGTCGAAGAGGTGCTTCAGGAGATAAAGGATGCGGGCGAAGACGCTGTATTTATCGGGATATCAAGGGATTTTTCCGCTGCCTGTCAGGTGGTCAGTATCGCAGTTGAGGAAATTAAGTATGCCGATCATATAGCAGTCGTGGATTCCAGAAACCTCTCTTCGGGGATAGGACTCGTGATAATGGAGGCTGTAAAGCTGCGTGATCAGGGAGCGGATATCAGACAGATAGCCGACAGGCTTGACGATATCATTCCAAAGGTAAGAGCGAGCTTTGTGATAGATACGCTTGAATATCTGCACAGAGGAGGAAGGTGCTCCTCTGTCGCAAAGGTATTTGCAGGTACATTAAATATAAAGCCCAAGATCGTCGTGGAAAACGGCAGGATGCGTGTGGCGCACAAATACAGAGGAAGCCTGCGTACAGTGATCATGAAATATGTGAAGGACATGGAGGCTGAGCTGATACAGGCAAAGCCCGAGACGGTATATATCACTCATTCCGGAGTAGATAAGGATATAGTAGATGAGGTCAGGGATTATCTTAAGTCTCTATCCGTTTTTAATGAGATCATAGAGACGAGAGCAGGCGGCATTATATCCTGCCACTGCGGACCGGGGACACTGGGAGTACTTTTTATCGCAGGTGATTGAAATTATTTATTGCATGGAAACGGATAATAAGATACTATTGCAATTATGAAAAATGTGGCGATAGTCGGAATGGGGGCGCTGGGGCTCCTGTTCGGCGGAGAGATAGCGGAAAACTTAAAAGACGGTCATACAGCCTTTGTGATGGACGCTAAAAGAGCGGAGCGCCACAGGGGAGACAGCTACAGCATCAATGGAAGATCGGTCTCGTATCTTATAGAGACTCCCGAGGATTTCTTGAAGACGGGCAAAGCGGATCTTATTCTGGTGGGAGTGAAATATCCCGCGCTTAAGGATGCAGTGGAGCTTATGGCTCCTCTCGTTTATGAAGGCACGACCTTCATATCAATGATGAACGGCATATCAAGCGAAAGGATACTCGCTGAAAGATTTGGTGCCGACAAGGTACTGTATACCGTATCTCAGGGAATGGATGCGCAGAGATACGGTACTGAGATAAACTATTCAAAGCACGGCGAGCTTTTCATAGGGATACCCCAGGGCTCGAGCAAGGAGCTGAAAGCCCGACTGGGCGAGGCAGCTGAGCTCCTTGATGAGTGTCAGGTGCCTCATACCGTAGAGCCTGAGATCCTATACAGAATGTGGAGCAAATTCATGCTCAATGTAGGCATCAATCAGACATGTATGGTATATGATACCGGATATGCAGGTGCGACCGAGCCCGGAAGCGAAGCTTACGCAATAAATGTAGCGGCAATGCGGGAAGTGGCGGTCTTGGCACGGGCAGAGGGCATAGAGCTCGGCGAAAAAGAAGTGGATCAGTATCTTGAGATCATAGCATCACTCGATCCTGATGCCACACCGTCAATGGGACAGGACAGAAGACAGAAGCGTCCCTCGGAAGTAGACATGTTTGCAGGCGAAGTAATTGAATTAGGAAAGAAGCACGGTATACGTGTGCCTGCCAACGAGTATCTCTACAGAAGAGTGCGTGAAATAGAGGCAGAGTACGTAAAGTAACAGATACAATAAAGCATGATCTGTTTTTACCGGCTTGACGGACATCAATGATGTCGAGCCGGTTTTATTATGCAGGGAGATAAGATGAAGAAAGAACTTATAAGACTTGAAAATGTGTCAAAATCATTTGACGGGGAGCTTATACTTGATGACCTTAGCCTCACCATACATGAGAATGAGTTTGTAACGCTGTTAGGACCATCAGGCTGTGGCAAGACCACAACTCTCCGTATAATCGGGGGATTTGAGACGCCGGATAATGGAAGGGTGATATTTGACGGACAGGATATCACTTCTCTCGCTCCGAATAAGAGACAGCTTAATACGGTTTTTCAGAAATATGCTCTTTTTACGCATATGGATGTGGCGGAGAATATCGCTTTCGGTCTGAAGATCAAGAATAAACCGCAGGATTATATAGAAGACAAGATACACTATGCTCTTAAGCTCGTAAACCTAAACGGATACGAGCATCGTATGCCGGGGTCGCTGTCCGGAGGACAACAGCAGAGAGTGGCAATAGCACGCGCGATAGTAAACGAGCCCAAGGTACTGCTGCTCGATGAGCCCTTGGGCGCGCTTGACCTGAAGCTCAGACAGGATATGCAGTACGAGCTGATAAGGCTGAAGGAAGAGCTCGGTATCACATTCATATACGTGACTCACGATCAGGAGGAGGCTCTTACGATGTCCGATCATATAGTCGTGATGAATCAGGGCTACATACAGCAGGAGGGGTCTCCGGAGGATATCTACAACGAGCCGGAAAACGCATTCGTGGCAGACTTTATCGGTGACTCAAATATCATTAAGGCAACGATGGTAAGAGACGAGCTGGTAAGTATTCTGGATACTGATTTTGTCTGTGTGGACAAGGGCTTTGGCGAGAATACTCCCGTAGATGTGGTCATACGACCGGAGGATGTAGAGCTTGTCCCGAGGGGAGAGGGGACTCTCTCAGGTACGGTATCCCATGTGATATTTAAGGGCGTACATTACGAGATGGAGGTACAGGCAGGAGGATTCGCATGGCTGGTACATTCCACGAGACTTTATGAGACAGGTAGCGAGGTGGATATAAAGGTCGATCCTTTTAATATCCAGGTCATGAACAAGCCTGAATCAGAGGATGAGGAGGTGCTTGCAAAAGATGACTGATAAAAAGACATCCAGACTCCTCACATCCCCGTATATAGCATGGGCAGTAATATTTATCTTAGTGCCTCTGGCTATGTTGTTTTATTATGGTCTTACCGATGTGAACGGAGGTCTCACACTTGACAATATCAGAGCCATAGCCGAGCCTGTGCATTTAAGGGCTCTGCTTCTTGCAGTGGTACTTTCCGTGGTAAGCACTATAATATGCTTTCTGCTTGCCTATCCTTTGGGAATGATACTTGCAAAGCACAAGCTGTCCAGCCAGGGGCTTATTACCACCCTGTTTATACTTCCTATGTGGATGAATTTTCTGCTGCGTACTCTTGCATGGATGACACTCCTTGAAAACAGGGGCGTGATAAACGGTATACTGGATTTTCTGCATCTGCCGGAGATAAATATCATAAATACTCCGGGAGCCATAGTGCTTGGCATGGTTTATAATTTTCTGCCGTTTATGATACTTCCCATATACAATTCTCTTTCAAGTATAGATGACAATGTAATAAATGCCGCGAGGGATCTGGGAGCCGACGCATGGCAGACCTTCTTTAAGATCACGCTGCCGCTTTCGGTGCCGGGCATCATATCGGGTGTGACCATGGTGTTTATTCCAGCACTTACTACCTTTGCCATATCGACGATGCTCGGAGGCTCAAAGATACTGCTCATAGGAAATGTCATAGAGCAGGAGTTCACGCTGACTTATGACTGGAATCTCGGTGCCGGGCTGTCTATAGTGCTCATGGTATTCATAGTCGTAAATATGGTCATATCCGCCATGTCGGAAGGAGATGACTCATCGGAAAGAAGAAACGTGAAAAGGTTCTTTTCACATACTTCGGGATCTGACGCAGGATCAGGAAAGGATGAGCGATGAGGTCAAAAATAGAGAAGATATATATGGGCATAATATTTGTATTTATGTATGCCCCGATACTCACCCTTATCATATTGTCTTTCAACACCAGCAAGTCCAGAGCCAGATGGGGTGGCTTTACCTTTCAGTGGTATATCAATCTGGTAAATGACAACAGCGTACTGAACGCGATGGCGAATACGCTCATCATAGCGATGGTATCCACAGTATTCGCTACTGTCATAGGCACACTTACATGCGTGGGGCTTATGGGGCTTAGGAGACGGAGCAGGACCGTCATCATGGGTATCACCAATATCCCGATGATAAATGCGGATATAGTCACCGGCATATCGCTCATGCTGCTCTTTAAGGTACTGCGTTTTGAGACGGGATTTATTACGGTACTGCTCGCGCATATCACCTTTAATATCCCCTATGTGATGCTGTCGGTGATGCCGAGGATGAAGACCATCAATCCAAACACCTATGAGGCAGCGCTTGATCTCGGTGCAGAGCCCTTTTATGCATTCAGGAAGAGCGTGCTGCCCGATCTGATGCCGTCCATCATTGCGGGAGCGCTCATGGCATTTACTATGTCGATAGATGATTTCATCATCACCTATTTCACTAAGGGGTCAGGCTTTGATACCATATCCACCAAGATCTACAACGAAGTCAAGAGGGGCATACAGCCTGAGATATACGCGCTTTCATCAATAATATTTATAGCCGTGCTCGTATTGCTCTTTGCTTCTGCAAGGATGCGTCAGAGACAGGCGGCGCAGAGGAAGGATGTAGCTCTTTATAAGGTCGAGAAGAGAATATCCAAAGGAAAGGCAGCGGTCATCGCGGTCGCTTCCTTAGGTGTCATACTGCTCGCAATGTACTTTGGAGGAGTGTTTACGAGGAAGAATAACCAGCTCTTTGTTTATAATGCCGGTGAATATATAGATCCCGAGGTCATAGAAATGTTTGAAGCCGAGACCGGGATAGAGGTGGTATACGACGAGTTTGAGACACTTGAGATCATGTATGCCAAGATGGTACAAAACGATGGAGCATATGACGTGATATGTCCTTCAGACTACATGATAGAGAAGATGATGAATGCCGGTATGTTAAGAGAGCTTGATCTTAACATGATACCAAACAGGAAATATATCGGAAAACAATATATGGAATCCGCCAGATCCTTCGATCCTAATAACAGCTATTCGGTGCCGTACTGCTGGGGTACCGTGGGGATACTGTATAATAAGAACATGGTGAAGGAGCCGGTCACAAGCTGGGATATCCTGTGGGATGAAAAATACAGCGGTGAGATACTCATGCAGGATTCGATAAGGGATGCCTTCATGGTGGCTCTCGCAAGGAACGGATATTCGATAAATACAAAAGACCCCGCAGAGCTTGAGGTGGCTGCAGAGGATCTTGTAAAGCAGAAACCTCTGGTACAGGCCTATGTCATAGATCAGGCAAGGGATAAGATGATAGGCGGAGAGGCCGCTCTTGCTGTTATTTATTCCGGAGAGGTCATATATACCCAGAGGGAAAATCCGGATCTTGCGTATTCGATCCCGGACGAGGGATCTAATGTCTGGATAGACGCATGGGTAGTGACCAGGAAAGCAAGAAATCCCGAAGCTGCGATGAAGTGGATAAACTTTTTGTGCAGACCGGACATAGCCCTTATGAATTTTGATTTCATCACCTATTCCACCCCGAATGAGGCCGCAAGGGAAATGATAGAGGAAGAGGATATAAGAAACTCCGAAGTGGCATTTCCCGATGAGAGTATCCTGGACAGGTGCGAAACGTATTTTTATCTGGGTGAAGACGGAGATGCGTTGTATAATGAGATGTGGAAGAAGGTAAAATCAGGGAAGTAGATGGATGGACGACAATACATCGCGATAGACTTAAAATCCTTTTACGCATCGGTAGAATGCAGGGAGCGTGAGCTGGATCCTCTTAAGGCAAAGCTTGTGGTAGCCGATGAGTCAAGGACGGAGAAGACGATATGTCTCGCGGTATCTCCGGCGCTCAAGGCTCTCGGTATCCCGGGCAGACCCAGACTGTTTGAGGTGGTACAGAGGGCAAAGGAGCTGGGCGGGATAGAGTATATCGTCGCAAAGCCGCGGATGGCTCTTTACATGGCATACAGCACAAGGATCTACAGGATATATCTTCGGTATGTGGCACCCGAAGATATATTTGCATATTCGGTGGATGAAGTGTTCATAGACGCCACCTCATATCTTCGCATTTACGGTCTTACCGCACATGAGCTTGCGATAAAGATGATACGTGATGTGCTGGTGGAAACCGGCATCACGGCTACTGCGGGTATAGGGACGAACCTGTACTTGAGCAAGGTGGCTATGGACATCGTGGCAAAGCATATGCCCGCAGATGATGACGGTGTGAGGATAGCTGAGCTTGATGAGATGAGCTACAGGAGGCTGTTGTGGGAGCATACTCCGGTCAGCGACTTTTGGAGAGTGGGAAGGGGCTACCGAAAAAAGCTCGAAGCACACGGACTCTATACAATGGGTGATGTTGCAAGATGTTCTATCGGAAGAGACACCGATTATTATAACGAGGAGCTTTTATATAAGCTGTTCGGTATAAATGCAGAGTTGCTCATAGATCATGCCTGGGGCTGGGAGCCATGTACCATGGCGGAGATAAAGTCGTATAAACCGGACAGCAACAGTATCAGTCAGGGACAGGTGCTTCAGGAGCCGTACAACAATAAAAAAGGACGCATTATCATAAGAGAGATGGCAGAGATGCTCTCATATGATCTTGCGGTAAAGCATCTTCTTACGGATCAGATAGTCCTTACCGTGGGTTATGACATCGACAATCTCAGTGATCCCGCAATAAGTCAAAGGTACAGGGGAGAGGTAGTGACAGATTACTATGGCAGAGCCGTGCCAAAGCATGCCCACGGTACATATAATCTTGCCGGGTTTACCTCTTCTACGGAAAGCGTGATAGATGCCGCTCTTAAAATATATGATAAAGAGGTGGACAGGGATCTGCTCATAAGGCGTGTCTATGTAGTAGCAAATCATATCATCGATGAGGACAGGGTCACAGTCGGCAAAGAGCCCGAACAATATGAGCAGATGGATCTTTTTACCGATTACAGCGCAAGAGATGAAGAAAAGCAGGCCGATGATAAGAAGCTGGAGAAGGAAAAGAGGATACAGTCCGCTATGATAGGTATCAAGCAGAAATACGGAAAGAATGCCATATTGAGGGGCACGAGCCTGCGAGAGGGCGCTACGGCCAAGGATCGTAACAGACAGATAGGGGGTCACAGGGCATAATGGGGAAATATGATGATATCATAGATATGCCTCATCATGTATCAGATAAGCATCCGCAGATGTCCATGCATGACAGGGCAGCTCAGTTTTCGCCTTTTGCGGCACTCACAGGCTTTGAAGAGGCAGTGAGCGATACTGTAAAAGAAGATATAGAGGGAAAGAACGAAATCGGATATATGCATGATGAAGAGGACAGACTTTCGGCACTATATGGTCAGGGCGATCTATAGGACAGGATACAGAGATGGCATTTGATACGGATGAAGACGAGATAAGGGTATATCTTAAACGAAGCAGACGCAAGACAATCTCGGTAGAGATAGAAAGTGATCTCTCGGTGCTTGTAAGAGCTCCTATGCGTATGTCCGAGAAAGAGATCAGGAGTTTTTTAAAGGACAATGAGAAATGGGTAAAAACACACAGGGCGGCACTTGCGCTTAAGCTTAAGGAGAATGAGGGGATAGAAAGGCTTACTTCCGATGAGCTGATATCGCTTGCCGAGGAGGCGAAAAAGGACATCCCGGAAAGGGTCGCAAGATATGCTTTGCTGATAGGAGTATCTTACGGGCGGATCACGATACGCAATCAGAAGACACGCTGGGGCAGCTGTTCCTCCAGAGGCAATCTTAACTTTAACTGTCTCCTGATGCTCGCTCCCGAGGAGCACAGGGACTATGTGATAGTGCATGAGCTCTGTCACAGGAAGGAGATGAACCATTCCAGGCGTTTCTGGGCTGAGGTGGAGCGTATACTGCCTGACTATAAGAACAGCATAAAATGGTTTAGGGAAAACGGGGACAGACTGCTCGCACGGATGATATGATATCGGCGTGAGAGCACAAAGTGATAAACGAGGGGACAGATTTGGATCAGTTTGCAAGAACACAGCTGCTCATAGGGGAGGAAGGCGTAGAAAAGCTGAAGAGCTCTCATGTCGCGGTATTTGGTATAGGCGGTGTGGGAGGCTATGTGTGTGAGGCGCTTGTACGCAGCGGAGTAGGTACATTTGACCTTATAGATGATGACAAGGTATGTCTGACCAACTTAAACAGACAGATCATCGCCACAAGGAAAACTGTCGGAAGATACAAGGCCGAGGTGATGCTTGAGCGTATGACAGACATCAATCCCGATGTAAAGGTAAATGTGCACAAGTGCTTCTTCCTGCCGGAGAATTCCTCCGACTTTCCCTTTGATGACTATGATTATGTGGTGGATGCAGTAGACACGGTGACCGCCAAAATAGAGCTCATCATGAAGGCAAAGGAGTGTAATGTGCCGGTGATAAGCTGCATGGGAGCAGGCAATAAGCTTGACGCCGATAAATTTAAGGTGGCTGATATATATGAGACAAAGATATGTCCTCTTGCGCGCGTGATGCGAAGGGAGCTGAAGAAAAGGGGAGTGGACAGTCTGAAGGTGGTCTACTCCGAGGAGAAGCCCGTAAGACCGATAGAGGATATGTCAATAAGCTGCCGCGCACACTGCATCTGTCCGCCCGATGCCAGACATAAATGCACAGAAAGACGAGATATACCCGGCAGTGCCGCTTTTGTGCCCGCCGTAGCCGGTCTCATCATTGCGGGAGAGGTGGTAAAGGATCTGATCGATGTAGGGTTATAATAAGACCAGTGCCACAAATTGAGAAAACAATTATTTCAACAGGAATGCTGAATTTATTATAACGAGGACACTGCCTGCGTTATGTACGAGAGCGCCAATGACGGGACCGAGAAGACCTGTGATAGCGAGTGTGATGGCCAGAAAGTTGAGAGTCATGGAAAACGTGAGATTGATCTTTATGGTGGTCATCATCCGTTTTGAAAGAGCTAAGAGA
>CAJOME010000007.1 GCA_905235585.1 uncultured Lachnospiraceae bacterium
AAGCCGTCCCCGTAACTTGATATATACTGTCAATGTACTTTTTTAGTGCTATAGAAACGCAGTTACTAAGCAACAAAAGCTATATGACTCACAAGAGCCTATAGCATATGTCGCAGAAAGTCATAAAATAAAACGGGATTCCCTATCAGACGCTTATAAATTATGATATGATTTTCATATGAAGATAATACTCGCAAGCTCATCGCCAAGACGCAGGGAGCTCTACCGCAGACTTAAAGCCATATGAACATAGTATTGCTCGAACCCGAGATACCCTTTAATACCGGAGCCATAGGACGTACCTGCGTGGCTACGGATACGGCGCTGCATCTAATAAGACCTTACGGCTTCATCTTAAGCGACCGCAATCTCAGGCGCGCGGGACTTGATTACTGGTCCAAGCTGAAGCTCACTGAATACAATAATTACGAGGACTTCATGGAGCGGCATGAGGAAATAAACAAAGCTGAGGTAAAGGCACCTAAGCTATGGTATGCGACAACCAAGGCAGAGCAGACCTATGCGGATGTCTCCTACGGACCGGACGACTATATCATGTTCGGAAAGGAGAGCGCCGGCATACCCGAAGAGATACTTGCCGGACACAAAGAGTCGTGTGTGAGGATACCCATGTACGGAGACGAGCGCTCGCTGAACCTGTCAAATGCCGCAACAGTGATACTTTACGAAGCCCTAAGACAAAACAGCTTTTCCGGACTGGAGACAAAGGGCAGCCTTCATCATCTTTCCTGTTTTGTGTAGAGCATGCGGGGGGAGGCACGATGTCCTGTGAGAGACATTGTGTAATTTTATCCCACATAATCATAATTCTTACACACTTATATATTGAGATAGCCGCAGATAGAATATATATCGGGAAGGATATTTATATCTTATACATCGGAGGGTATTAGGATGGGCGAAGTTATTGTTTCCATGCAGCATATTTGCAAATCTTTTCCCGGCGTAAAAGCACTTGATGACGTTCATTTTGAGCTCAGATCAGGAGAGGTCATGGCGCTTCTGGGTGAAAACGGCGCAGGGAAATCCACTCTTATGAAGGTACTCAGCGGAGTCTACACGAGAGACTCGGGAGAGCTGGAGATATTCGGCAAGCCGTATGAAGATCTTACCCCGAAGCTTGCAAGGGAAGCCGGGATAGCAATCATTCATCAGGAGCTGAATATGTGCAGGCATCTGTCCGTGGCCGAGAATATGTTCCTTGGGCGGGAGATAAGCGGCAGAGTCTCACTTAAGAATTCCGAGATGGATAGGATTGCAAAAAAATATCTGGATGAGCTGGGGGTGGATATAAGTCCCAGACAGACAGTCGGAGAGCTGCCCGTATCAAAGCAGCAGATGATAGAGATAGCCAAGGCTCTTTCGGTGAATGCCAAGGTACTGATCATGGATGAGCCCACCTCGGCGCTGACATCCAGAGAGATAGACGAGCTCTTCCAGATCATCAGGAAGCTCAAGGATCAGGGGTGCGGCATAGTCTATATTTCCCACCGGCTCGAGGAGCTGTCCCATATCACCGACAGGGTCACCATCATGCGTGACGGACAGTACATCACTGAAGGAAAGTTCAGTGATTTCACCATGGACGAGATCATACAGAACATGGTAGGCAGGGAGATAAAGGAGAAGTTCCCGAGAGTCACCTGCGAGAAAGGAAAGAAGGTATTCGAAGTACGTCACCTGAACGCAGGCAAGATGGTCAGGGATATCAATTTCTCTCTGTATGAAGGAGAGATAGTCGGCTTCGCAGGACTCATGGGAGCCGGAAGGACGGAAACGACCAGAGCGATATTCGGGATAGATAAGAAGGAGAGCGGCGAGATACTGCTGAACGGGGAGGAGCTTACGATCAGAAAGCCCATGGACTCCATCAGGGCGGGAGTCGTGCTTGCTCCGGAGGATCGGAAGAAGGACGGTCTGTGCACCAAGCTCAGCGTCAGACACAATCTTTCCCTGCCCAATCTCGATATGGTATGCAGCAAGACAGGAGTGGTCAACAGCAAAAAGGAAGACGAGCTTTGCGCAAAGGCTGTCGAAGAGCTCAGGATAAAGCTCCCCAGTACAGAAGTAAATGCTGACACCCTCTCGGGTGGAAACCAGCAGAAGGTGGTCGTGGGGAAGTGGCTTGCCAGGAATTCAAAGGTGGTAATATTTGATGAGCCTACGAGAGGCATAGACGTTGGGGCAAAGGTAGAGATATATAATCTCATGAACCAGCTGAAGCAGCAAGGGATAGCCGTGATGTTCGTATCGTCGGAGATGCCGGAGGTCATGGGCATAGCCGACAGGATCATAGTAATGTGCGACGGACGCATCACCGGGGAGCTGAATGCAGAGAGTACCACACAGAATGAGATATTGAAGCTTGCAACGTCATTTGAAAAGAAGATCGGCAGTACGACCTGAACGGGGGAGGATAAAGATGAAGAGTAAGAATAGTAGTATAAAAAACATTATTTCAATAAGAGGCATGGGAGCAGCGCTCACGGCTTTTGCCGGACTGATCGTTATATATGTGGCTTTCGGCATACTGAACCCGAAGGTCTTTTCCGGGCAGAACATACTTAATCTGCTGCGTTCAATGTCGAAATACCTGCTTATAGGTATAGGTCAGAGCTATGTGATGATCACAGGCAATATCGATCTCTCGATAGGATCGGTAGTTGGTATGAGTGCGATGCTCACGGCGACGCTGATGACCTTGGGAGTAAATCCGATACTTGCGATGATAATATCCCTTATATGCGGTCTGCTCATAGGTGTTGTGAACGGCATACTGGTTGGTAAGTTCCGTCTTCCTCCTTTCATAGCGACCCTCGGCACCATGTTTGTCGCAAGAGGCATAGGCTATATGGTAAACGGCAACCGCAATACGGATAATATCGGCATCAAGCTTGGAAAAGAAGCAGGAGACGGATTCCAGAATTTCTTCTATTATGACAAGACTCTGGGTGTGTTCAACACATTTTGGATCGCATTTTTGATATTTATCGTGTTCTTCTTCCTGCTTTCGAAGACGAGAACCGGCAGACATATATATGCCATAGGATCGAATATAGATGCGGCAAGGCTGTCGGGAGTAGATGTAGTGGCTACCACGATAAAGACATACCTTGTCAGTGCGTTCTGCTCGGTGGTCGTAGGATTCATCCTTTGCGCTCAGGCAGGAATGGGCAATATGGAAGCCGGCAACACATATGAGATGTATGCCGTAGCGGCAGGCGTCATAGGCGGCGTATCACCCCTTGGCGGTTCGGGACTCCTGCTTGGCACATTCGCCGGAGCTGCAGTATGGCAGACTCTGGAAAACGGACTCAACATGGTAGGTGCCCAGGTCGGCATACAGAGGATAGTGATAGGTGTGATAGTGGTTGTGGCAGTCCTTGCCGATGCAGTGCTGAGGAGCGGCAGCGGAGTAAAGAAGAAGGGCTGATCATATAACGCAGGTCTTTAGGCCGGTATCCGGCTTACAAGATAGATAAGTAACGCAAAAGAACAGAGGAGGTAAATTTTATGAAAAGAAAACTGTTATCGTTGATATGCTGTCTTGCCATGACGGCAGCTGTCATCGCAGGATGTGGCAGCACAGCAGCTGACGCCCCTGCGGCAGATGGCGGGGCTCCTGCAGATGCAGGCAGTGAAACGGAGGCTCCTGCCGAGAGCTCTGCTTCAGGTGATTACAAGATAGCGCTTATCACGATGGATTCCATCGACCAGCACTGGGTCACGCTTAATGAGGGAGCTCAGGCTGAGGCTGCTAAGCAGGGTGTCACTGTAGACTTCATGTCTCCTGATACCAAGGACGACTCCAAGCAGATCGAGTGCGTAAATAACGCAGTAGCAGGCGGCTACAACGCTATCATGGTAGCTGCAAACGGACCCGATGCTATATCAGGTGCCCTCAAAGAAGCGATCGATGCAGGCATCAAGATCGTATATGTAGACTCACCCGCTAATGTGGATGCAGAGGCTACTTTCTCTACAGACAACAAGGCTGCCGGCAAGATCGCAGGTGAGCAGATGCTTGCGGCACTTGATGCAAAGGGCATATCTTCGGGAGATGTCGGTATAGTGAACGTCAACGCTTCCACACAGTCTACAGTAGACAGAGAGGCAGGCTTCAGAGAGGCATTTGACGGCTCCGGTTTCAATATCCTCGAGACACAGTACTGCGACGGCGATGCTGCAAAGGCTCAGAGCATAGCTGAGAACTACATCACTCAGGGTGTCGTAGGTATCTTCGGAGGTAACGAGGGATCTACCACAGGAGCAGGTAACGCTATCAAGGCTTCCGGCAACAAGGACATCGTAGGTGTAGGTTTCGATAAGTCAGATTCTATCCAGGGACTGATCAAGGATGGTTTCCTTCTCTGCACCATGGCTCAGAATCCTGACGTCATGGGCGCAAAGGGCGTAGAGGCCTGTGTAAAGGCTCTTAACGGTGAGAGCCTCGGTGGAGCAGTGACAGATACAGGAGTAACTGTACTTGATGCAGCAGCCCTCGGCGGAGCAGCATCAGGTGACGCTTCTGCTGAAGGTGTAAAGGCAAATGGCGACTACAAGATCGCTCTGATCACGATGGACTCCATCGACCAGCACTGGGTAACTCTTAATGAGGGCGCACAGGCTGAAGCAAAGGCTGACGGTGTTACGGTAGACTTCATGTCACCTGACACAAAGGATGACTCCAAGCAGATCGAGTGTGTAAATAACGCAGTAGCAGGCGGCTACGACGCTATCATGGTAGCTGCAAACGGACCCGATGCTATATCAGGTGCCCTCAAAGAGGCGATCGACGCAGGCATCAAGATCGTATATGTAGATTCTCCTGCAAACGTGGATGCAGAGGCAACTTATTCTACAGACAACAAGGCTGCAGGCAAGACCGCAGGCGAAGAGATGCTCAAGTCCCTTAAGGATAAGGGAGTGACATCCGGAGACGTAGGTATAGTAAACGTTAACGCTTCAACACAGTCTACAGTAGACAGAGAGGCAGGCTTCAGAGAGGCATTTGAGGGTAGTGATTTCAATATCCTCGAGACACAGTACTGCGACGGCGACGCTGCAAAGGCTCAGAGCATAGCTGAGAACTACATCACTCAGGGTGTCGTAGGTATATTCGGCGGCAACGAGGGCTCTACCACAGGAGCAGGCAATGCCATAAAGGCATCCGGCAACAGCGACATTGTTGGCGTAGGATTTGATAAGTCAGACTCCATAAAGGGTCTTATCAAAGACGGATATCTGCTGTGCACCATGGCCCAGAATCCCGACGTGATGGGATCAAAGGGAGTGGACGCATGCGTGAAGGCTCTTAATGGTGAGAGTCTTGGCGGAGTAAAGGAAGATACAGGCGTCACAGTCCTCAATAAGGATAATATCTAAGGAAATGCTTTGATCAGCGTTTTACGTTAGATAAGGATAATTCAAGATCTCTTAAAAGAGCCGTCCGTACTATCGGGCGGCTCTTTGTGAGTGAACTTTAAAGTGAACTTTTCAGATTACAGTTTAATTTCTGACGGCAATGGGATATTATTAATACTATGACAAACGTACTCATTGCTGATGATGAAGAAAAGATCTGCAGACTGATACTGGCGCTGGGGGATTGGAGTGCTCTCGGGATGTCGGTCACCGGCACGGTCTCCAATGGCGTGGAGGCGGCAGAGTATATCAAAAACAATCATACGGATATACTGATCACGGATATACGTATGCCCGGTCTGAACGGAGTGGAGCTTATCGACAGGATACACAGGATATCTCCTTCGACGAGGGTTATAATCGTGAGCGGATATGCCGAGTTTGAATATGCCCAGACAGCACTTCATTACGGAGTGTCCGACTATCTGCTGAAGCCAATCAATAAAAAACAGCTGAATGACGCGCTCAGAAAGCTGAAGGATAAGATAGACGGAGAAAAAGACAGAGAGACCACGCTTGAGAATACGAAGACTCAGCTAGTCACTAACGAGTCGACTGTCAGGAGCTCCCTTATATCGGATATCATCATCAATCCCGATCTTTCCCTGTCGGAGGATACTCTCAGAGATAAGTACAGGTTTAATGCAGGCAAAGACTCCTATCGCTTCCTGTGTATAAAGCTCGATGACGGTGACATCGCAAAAGTAAGACAAGACGATAAGGACAGCAGAGATGCGGCACCGGAGAGGGATTTCTTTTGGGATAAGATCATTTCCGTACTCAATGTGCTTCTTACGGATCTGTGTCATGATATGGTCACGCTGACACAGGGAAGATATCTGTACGCCCTGCTCAATTACTCCTCAAAAAATGAAGATGATCTGAGAAAAGCCGTCAGGGGCTGTCTGCATCAGACCAACAGCTTCAGGGGTATACTGAGAAATGAGCAGGCGGCCTTTGCACTCGGGATACAGGTAAGGACTGCGGATGATATCGGCAGATCGTTAAGAGCTGCACTTATGGCTCTAAAGGACAGACTCATAAAGGGAAACGCGCATATACTGGATGCCGAGCCATCGACAGGTGTGCTGTATGACAAGAAACTGCTGGATCATTATTCCAATACAGTGACGCACGCCCTGGAAGTGATGGATAAGGATGAGATCACGGAGGAGATCGACAGACTGGGATCCATAGCGGGGGACACTCCCGGTGTTCGTGGGTGGGAGATATATGAGCTGGCGGAGCAGATGGGAAGCATGCTCATGATGCGTCTTGATTTCCCGGACAAGAAAAGAAGACTGGATGACTATAACGAAGCGTGTGATAACAGCGCGAGTCTGGAGGATCTTATTCAGATCGCCGGAAGCTTTGCGGGCGGGCTTATCGACGAGATAAGGTCGCAGCGGGAGGACAGCTCGGCAAGACCCGTGAGGCTTGCCAAGCAGTATATATCAAAGCATTACGCAGAGCCAGTCACTTTGGAGGGGATCAGCGAGCAGCTCAATCTGACACCCACCTATTTCAGCGCTTTATTCAAGAAGGAGACCGGCATGGGCTTTTCCAAATATCTGGCAAAACACAGGATCGACGCCGCAAAAGAGCTGCTGAGAGAGAGCAATCTCTCTGTGTCTGAGGTCTGTGCCAGAGTGGGATACAGTGATACACGGCATTTCAACAGGATATTTGAGCAGGATGCAGGTGTAAAGCCTGCCGTATACAGGAAACTGTATGGATAGGAGACACACCCGGTTCATAAGGGCAATGAGGTTTCTGTCTGTCAGATTCATTGTATTCAATGTGTGTGTCCTGATCGCCGTCATCTCCATGCTTGTATGTCTTTTCAGGTATGACCGCCTCGACGGGGTGATCTATCTTATTATTACCCTTGCAGCGACCGCAGTATATTATTTTTTTGTCGTCGTGCCCTTTGTAAAGAGTGAGGCGAGGATGCGTCGTATGATCAGGGGCTTTATGACGGTTGAGGAGCCCGGCAGTCATACGGTATCTCTTACGCCCGCTTCAGAGGAGATGATATCGGCAGTATATGATATCCTTAACTCTGACAAGACTGTGAACCTCAATAAGAGGCAGGCACAGTATCTTGCGCTTCAGAATCAGATCAATCCGCACTTTCTGTACAACACTCTGGATGGCATAAGGAGCGAAGCGTTGATAGCAGGGCTTGATAACCTTGCCGATATGACCGAGGCTCTGGCTTCTTTCTTCAGATATACCATCAGCAATGTGGAAAATCTCGTGACCATAGATGAGGAACTGGACAACTGCAGGACGTATTTCAGGATCCAGCAGTACAGATTTGGAGACAGGCTATCATGCCGCATAGAAAAGGAAGAAGATCTGGGAAAATATCTGATCCCGAAGCTCACTCTGCAGCCCATACTTGAAAACAGCATTATACACGGGACGGAGATGAAGATCGGCGAGGGTCTCACCATCATCAGCGTGCGCAGAACGGATCTGAGGATAGTGATAGACATAAAGGACAACGGCGTGGGCATGGACGAAGATACGCTCGGAAGGCTCAACAGCAGACTCGACAACCGCGCAGAGGATATCAGAAATCCGGATAAAGCATCCGGAGGCATAGCCCTGACGAATGTCAACAACCGCATACATCTGCTCTTCGGACAGGAGTATGGCATCCACATATACTCTATGAAGGATATTGGAACCACGGTGGAGATATCACTGCCGGCAGTGACTGAAAAACAGATGGCACAAAGGGAGACCGGGGATGAAGCATGAGATCCTGAGATTTGCCAGAGTCACGTATGAAGAGAAGGGCGAGATATATCTGAAAGACTTTGAGATCAGCATTATGAAGGGCGAGATAGCAGGTCTGCTTCCTCTGAACGCATATGGTCTCACGGCCTTTCTTTCACTCCTAAGGTACAATCACCCCCTGTACTACGGACGCGTGTATTACATGGGGAAGCTTGTAAATTCCTGGCAGGATATGCATCGGAGCTATAATAAGATCACTGTCATAAGCAGTGAGAGCTCGTTGGTGACAGGGCAGAGTGTCTTGACTAATATATTTGTCCTCAGACCCGGCTTCGGTCAGTACTTCATCAGGAAGGGCATGCTGAAGAAGCAGCTGCAGCCTTTTCTGGATGATATAGGGACAGATATCAGTCCTGATACCGCCGTTGAGACTCTCTCCGGGTATGACAGGGTAGTGGTGGAGATCCTTCGCGCGGTCGTAGCCGGACATCGTCTTATAGTGCTTCAGGAGGTCGAGACCTTTGTAAGCGAGCATGACATTGAGCAGCTGTATGCCATCATAAAGCATTACAGCAAAAGGGGGATCACATTTCTCTATATCAGTACGCACTTTGAGGAGATAAGAAGGATATGTGACAGAGTCTGCGTGATGTCCAATGGTAAGATCCTAAGTGTGCTGGATCAGGAAAATATGGACTACAGAACGGAGGAGCTGCTGTATTTCGGATATGCGGATCACGTGATAAAGAGTCTGTACAGGCAGAGGTCGGATACTGCGGGGAGGACGGTGCTTCATGTCAGGGATATGATGTTCCCGGGGATCGCAGACAGGGATTTTTATGTGCGCAAGGGAGAGTATCTCGTCGTGAGACCTCTGGATCACAAGATATTTGACAGTATAGTCTCCATGGTCTTCGATGGCAGGACGGATGACAGCAAAGGATTCTATATGGATGGGAAAAAGATAGATCTTGCTGCCACAAGGAGGGCCGCCCTCATCGGTGAAAGACCGGATGAAAACATGCTGTTTCCCGACATGAGCTATCTTGAAAACCTGCTTTTTACCGCTGACCACAAGATCCCGCATCTGTGGATGAGCAAAGGAATAAAAAAGAGCGTAAAACAGGAGATGTCATACATTACTGGGGAAGAGGTATTTGAGAAAAGCGTAAGGAGCCTGACTCAGCGGGAAAAGATCGAGCTGGTCTATGAAAGAGTCATGCTGCAGAAGCCGGATGTAGTCATATGCGTGAGCCCCTTTAAGGGCGAGGATTTTACCATGCGTATGCTGATCCTGGAGCTGCAGGCGATGCTTATCAGTAAAGGGATAGCAATAGTGACCATTACCATGAACATGGCAGATTCACTGTCACTTGCTGACAGGGTGGTACAGATAGACGCTGACCTGGGAGCGATGGAGTACAGCAGGGATGAGTTTGGATCATTCCCTGATGATGTACCCTGGAGCAGAGTGTTTCAAAGGAGAGGGGAGAGTATCATGACACATCCGGACATGTGATCTCTACCACATTCTCTATGATGTGATGAAGGGCACCTGCCAGCTCGGTGTCAGCACACTTATAAAAGACCTCCTTGCCGTCACGTCTTGACGTGATGAGTCCGGAGATCCTTAAAAATTTCAGATGATGAGATAAAGCCGGGGATGACATGCCCATCATAGCAGCCAGATCAGTCACACACTCCTCTGTATGGCAGAGCAGCCAGAAGAGCTTTACTCTTGAGGGATCCCCCAGCAGCTTAAATATATCCGATGCTGACGAAAATCCTTCGAGGCTCGGCATATCCCTCATAAGGCTTTCGGCGTTTTCACAGTTTCCGTGATCGTGAGGCAGCTTCATTTTATTCTCCTTTGACCTCAACAACATATTTGTTGACAAATCTCTGAAACAAGTATAATATAACATCAACAATTAAACAATCATTTAATTGTTTAATCAAATATCAGATGGAGGGGCACGGATATGAAAAAAAGCTATAAGATCGATGTGGACTGCGCAAACTGCGCGGCAAAGATGGAAGATGCGGCAAAGAAAACAGAGGGTGTGAAGGATGCGGTGGTAAACTTTATGGCGCTCAAGATGAACGTGGAGTTTGAGGATGGAGCTGACCCGAAAGAGGTGATGCCCCGGGTGCTGGACAACTGCAAAAAGGTCGAGGACGACTGCGAGGTATTCTTTTAACATTATGAGTTTCTGTGACTGCGTCTCATCTAAGGAGGTATCGGTGTGAATAAGAAACAGAAAAAAAATCTGTGCAGGATGATCATATCCGCGGTACTGCTTATCACACTTCACTTTGTGCCCGTGAAAGGGACACTGCGGTTTTTATTATATCTTATACCGTATTTCATTATAGGATATGATGTGCTGCGCAAGGCCTTTAAGGGAATAAAGAACAGGCAGCCCATGGATGAGTCACTGCTGATGTGCGTAGCGACCATAGGAGCCATGGTGCTTGCCATCTACAGGGATCTGACGGGACAGACCGGAGACTATGTGGAGGCTATAGCCGTCATGCTCTTTTATCAGATCGGAGAGTGGTTCCAGAGCGTAGCGGTAGACAGGAGCCGCCGCAATATATCGGAGCTTATGGATATCAGACCCGACTACGCCAATATCGAGACTGACGGAAAGATAGAGCAGGTCGATCCCGATGAAGTGGAGCCGGGCACAGTCATCTATGTACAGCCCGGAGAGAAGATACCGATAGACGGCACCATTTCTTCAGGTACGAGTACGCTCGATACCGCGGCACTGACCGGAGAGAGCCTGCCCAGAAATGTCGTCGAGGGAGATGAGGTCATATCGGGGTGCATCAACCTCACGAGTCCGCTCTATATCAGGACCACAAAGGAGTTTGGAGAGTCCACGGTATCAAAGATACTGGATCTTGTCGAAAACGCTTCTTCGCGAAAGTCAAGGTCCGAAGACTTTATCACAAAATTTGCGAGGATCTATACCCCGGCAGTCGTTTATTCTGCTCTTGCACTCGCCATCCTTCCTCCTGTATTCAGAATGGTATGCGGCGATGCTCCTTACTGGGGAGACTTTATCTACAGAGCCCTTGCCTTTCTTGTGATCTCCTGTCCCTGCGCCCTGGTCGTATCCATACCGCTTTCCTTCTTTGCGGGGATAGGCGGAGCAAGCCATGCCGGAGTGCTCATAAAGGGCTCAAACTACATGGAGACGCTGTCGGAGGTGGATACCGTGGTGTTTGACAAGACAGGTACTCTCACAAAAGGAAGCTTTGAGGTGGATGCCGTACACCATAGTCCTATGGATGAGGCAGAGCTTATCGAGGCAGCGGCACTTGCCGAAGCCGCATCCACTCATCCGATCAGTCTGAGCCTCAGACGTGCCTACGGAAAGGAACTCGACAGATCGAGAGTTTCCGATATAGAAGAGATATCAGGTCATGGCATAAGGGCAAAGGTGGACGGCAGGGATATAGCCGTGGGAAATACAAAGCTTATGGCAGCGGTCGGAGTGGCTTACACAGAGTGCCCGGACGACATGGGGACAGTCATCCACGTGGCTCTGGAGGGGGCTTATGCGGGGCATATCGTGATATCCGATACGGTAAAGCCTCACTCCGCTGAGGCAGTAAAAGCCTTGAAAAAACTCGGCATAAAGCGTACGATAATGCTCACGGGAGATGCATCAAGGATAGCGGACAGTGTGGCCGGAGAGCTCGGTATAGACGAGGTTCACTCCGAGCTTTTGCCTTCCGACAAGGTGGAACGCGTAGACCGGCTTATCACCGAAAGGAGCGGCAAGGGACGGCTTGCCTTTGTGGGAGACGGTATAAACGATGCGCCGGTGCTCTCAAGAGCCGATATAGGCATAGCCATGGGAGCCATGGGAGCCGATGCCGCGATAGAGGCGGCAGACGTAGTGCTTATGGACGATGATCCGCTTAAGATATCCCGCGCGATAGCTATTGCAAGAAAATGCCTTTGCATAGTAAAGGAAAATATAGTATTTGCCATCGGGATAAAGCTCCTGTGCCTGCTCCTCTCCGCATTGGGACTGGCGGGCATGTGGCTTGCGGTATTTGCCGATGTGGGAGTGCTGGTGCTCTGCGTACTCAACGCGATACGGGCACTTATTATAGGGAAATAACCGTATGGGTGACACACATTATATCAATCTGACGGATGAGCTCGCGGCAAGGATAGAAAAAGACAGAAGAGATCATGTCGTGAATCCGTATGCCTGCCGGGATGAGGATATCTTAAGGCGCGACATGGATCATGACAGAGCGAATCTGCAGCGCCCGGCATTTGTAAGGGACGCGGAGAAGATAATGAATGTCCCCTTCTACAACAGATATTCGGATAAGACACAGGTGTTTTCTCTTGTAAGAAACGATGACATATCAAGACGCGCGCTCCATGTGCAGTTTGTAGCCCGTATAGCCAGGAATATAGGCAGACTCTTAAATCTTAATCTCGATCTCATAGAAGCCATGGCCCTCGGCCATGATATAGGACATACGCCCTTCGGCCATGCCGGAGAGAGGGTACTCTCCCGGCTTTATCACGGTCATACCGGCAGGTATTTCAATCATAATGTGCATTCTGTAAGGGTACTGGATGATATATGCTGCCAGAATCTTTCTCTGCAGACACTCGACGGCATCATCTGCCACAACGGGGAGATGGAGCTGAAGGAGTACCGTCCGCGCGAAGAAAAAAAGACCTTTGCGGAGTTTGACGCAATGAAGGAAAACTGCTACACCGAGCCTGCCGCCATAAAGGAGCTGGTACCCTGTACTCTTGAGGGGTGCGTGGTCAGGATATCCGACATCATAGCATATATCGGAAAGGACAGGCAGGACGCGGAGAAGCTGGGAATCTTTGATGAGACTCCCGAGTATTCGCAGAAGAAGATCGGTACGACCAATGCCGAGATCATAAACAACATGATAGTCAATATAGCGGAAAACAGCTACGGCAGACCGTATCTGTGTATGGATGACGAATACTTCGCAGAGCTGACGGCAGCAAAAAAAGAGAACTACTCCATGATATACGGAAGCGAACGTACGGAGGCCGCATTCAAAAAGGATATAGAGCCGATGTTTGAGGAGCTGTACGATGAGCTGCTTAAGGAGGCAAAGGAGATGGATCCCGGATCCGTGCTCATGAGACACCATGTGAACTATATCGAAAATATCACACAGTATGTGAGGGTGTCACATAAGAGGTACAGGGACAATACCCCCGACGATATGGTCATGGACTATATGGCGAGCATGACCGATGACTATTTTATTGACCTTCACGCACATCTTTTTCCGGAGTCGGAGCACAATGTGGAGTATGTAGGGTATTTTTGATACGGAATAGCTTTATCTGCGAATACCGTCGGATTGTATTTAAAAAGATACAAAAATAATTTGCCATATAGGGGTAATGTATTTTAAACCTCTGCCGATAAATATAGTGTAAGCAAACGGATTTGCAATATATCATGGAAGAAAGGAGGAGACTTCAATGCGTATAGATGCAATATCACAGATACAGCAGGTATATGGAGCAAGTAAGCCAAGAAAGACTTCTGGCACAGGCAGAGTTTCGAGTGGTCGGGACGCCGTGGAGATCTCCAGTATAGGAAAGGACATCCAGACAGTGAAAGCAGCAGTTAAGTCGGCTCCCGACATCAGGGAGAGCAAAGTAGCTGATCTCAAGAAGCAGATCGAGGCAGGTACATACAATGTATCCGGAGAGAGCTTCGCTGATAAGCTTCTTGCAAAGTACAACGAGGCAGCAGGCCTTTCATAAATAAGATCGGGGTAATGTGACGTGGCAAGCCTTGTAGAGGTGCTTATAGATACGCTGACAAAAGAAGCGAGCGAGTATGTCACATTACTCGATCTGTCTAAGAAAAAAACTCCTGTCATAGTGGCAGGAGAGATAGAAAACCTTCAGAAGATCACGGATGAGGAACAGGCAGTAGTTGACCGGCTCATTTCGCTTGATTCAAAGAGAGCCGATGCCATGAAGGATATTGCCGAAGTCATGAACAGGGACGTTGCGACTTTGAAGCTATCGAATCTTATTGAGATGCTTGGGAAAAGGCCGGAGGAGAGAGACGCACTGGCGGATCTTCACGACCGGCTCAAAGCCACGGTAGGTGAGCTTAGGATGATAAATGATCAAAACCGGGAGCTCATCAGACAGTCACTGGACATAGTAGACTTCAATCTGAATCTGATCAAATCTCAGCGATCCGCTCCGGAGACGGGCAATTACAACAGCTCTGCCGACATAGCGGGATCATCTTTGGGAGGACCGACCGGCGGCTTTGACGCAAAGCAGTAACTGATATCGCAAGGACCAGTTTTGCAAGGAGAACGTTATGTCGCTATTTTCGGGTCTGTATGTAGGAGCTTCAGGGCTTGTAACAAATCAGAACGCATTAAACACCACAGCACACAATCTGTCAAATATAGGGACGCTGGGCTATACCCGTCAGCAGGTCGTACAGTCCAACAAGCATTACGATACCATAGGTCAGGCATATGTCAGCTCTAAGCAGGTCGGACTCGGAGTACAGTATGCTGACGTGCGTTCCGTACGCGACTATTTCCTCGACAAGGCGTACCGCACGGAGTCAGGCAGGTCAGAGTATTACACCACAGGTTACAATGCCATATCGGAGATGGAGACGCTCTTCGGAGAGATGGAGGGCACGGCTTTTCAGGTTTCCCTCGAGGAGCTCACCAGAGCGGTGGAGGAGCTTACGAAGAGTCCCAGCGATGCCACAAACCAGGGACTTCTTGTGAGCAAGGCATCTACCTTTCTTGAGAGAGCGCAGGCGATCTATGACGGACTGGCGGAGTATCAGGACAATATAGACGCGCAGATCACCGGCAATATTGATAAGATAAATGATTACGGCAAGAAGATATGGGAGCTCAATCAGAAGATCATAGCGATCGAGACAGGAGGCATAGAGAGAGCCAATGACCTCAGGGACGCAAGGGATCTCATCCTTGACGAGCTTTCCGCCCTCGGTAAGATATCCTATGATGAGGATATACATGGTGTGGTCACAGTACAGTTCGAGGGAGTGGATTTTGTCACTCAGGACTATGTGAATCAGATGGGATACATAAGCGGCGATGAGTACAATAAGCTTTTTGCCGAAGACATAGAAAAGGGACTGAGACAGGCGGTGGATATCAATTTCCATGTACCCACATGGCCCAATCTCAAGAATCAGGAGGTCTTCTCCCTTACCGAGGATATCAATTCCGACAAGAATACCGATATCGGAGCACTCAAGGCTTTGTACAATGTGAGGGGCAACCAGAGAGGTACCTACAGAGATCTTTATCCTACGAGCGAGCTCTATCCGGACTATTCAAATCCGGGTACATACAAGAATATCACGGATGCCGAGAGCATACGGATGTACGAGAGCACCACGAAGAGATCGGCCATCATGAATGTCATGGCAGAGTTTGACAATCTCGTACATGGCATAGTGACCGGCATGAACTCGGTGCTTTCTTCAAACAATACTCCGGAGGGCACGGCAGATGATGTGCTGCTGTTTTCAAGGATATCCGACAGGACACTGGATGATACGGACGGATGGTCTACCGGCAACCTTATGATCAACCCCAAGGCGCAGCAGGTACCTGCGGATATGTGCAACGGCTTCAGACTGGATGACGGGTCTGAGGACAGGGCAAGAGCTGATGCTCTGGTAAATCTTTTTTCAGTAAAATTCGCAGTGCTCAATCCCGATACCAACACCCCGCTTACCTTTGAGGGATATTACAGAGCGCTTGTAAGTGAGAATGCTACAAACGGAAGTGTGTACAGATCGGTCTCCACCAATCAGGAGGCAATGAGGATGTCGATAGACAGCCAGAGGCAGGAAGTGGTCGGGGTATCGGACAGCGACGAGCTGACCCAGATGATCAGATACCAGAATGCATACAATGCATCATCAAGATACATAAACACGATAAATTCAATGCTCGACACGCTGATCAACGCAATGACCTAAGGCTGTTCGTCACAGTGAGCGACCTGACAGGTTTTTCAGATCATAGAGGAAAGGAGTGCATATGCCTTCACAGTTTTTCGGATTAATGATAGGGTATTCGGGCCTTACAGCAGCGCAGGCATCACAGAATACCACGGCAAACAATATAGCGAATATCAATACAGAGGGCTACTCCAGACAGGAGCTCAAGCAGACAGCAGCAGACGCGCTCCGCACATATACGCGCTACGGCATGGCAGGTGCCGGCGTCGACGCGGTAAGTATAGATCAGATCAGAAACCAGTACTTTGATATGAAGTACAGGGCGAACGAGACTACACTCGGAGAGTACAATCGCAAGAACTCATACATGGGCGAGATAGAAAACTATTTCACCGACACCACCGTGGTTCCCGGCTTCAACTCAGTATATGTCGAGGATTTTTACAATGCGCTTTCAAAGCTCGAGGATGATCCGGGCAGCACGACCACACGTCAGTCATTCATAGGCGCGGCAAATAACGTAGTCGAGTATTTTAATACCATGTCGACCGATCTTGCCAAGACTCAGGACAATCTCAATCAGGAGATCAAGGATGTAGTGGATAAGATAAACTCCATCGCGGCTCAGATCGCTTCCATAAACAAACAGATAAACGTCATAGAGATAAGAGGCGTGGTCGCCAACGAGCTGAGGGATCAGAGAAATCTTCTGGTGGACGAGCTGTCATCCTATGTCGATGTCGAGACCAAGGAAGTGGATGTATACAACTATGCTGACCCCGACAACCCTACCGGTGCCAAGAACTTTTATGTCAGCATAGGAGGAGCCTATACTCTGGTGGATGGGTATGAGTATGAAGAGCTTGAGTGCAGGGCAAGGGATGAGAAGATAAACCAGTCGGATATCGATGGTCTTTATGATATCTACTGGACGAAGACGGGAGGCAAGTTTGCTCCCCTTTCGGCGGTGCTCTCCGGTCAGCTCAAGGGACTTCTTGAGTTAAGGGACGGCAACAACAAGGAGTATTTCGACGGAACACTTGCTGCGGATACCGCTACGGGAGCTACAGACATTTCGGTCAAGGTTCCCGCAAACAGCAAGATGGTCGACCTGAACAAGTGCACTCTGCCGGACAGCGGTACGATAAACATAAGCGGCTTTGATTATGTATATGACACATGGACATACGTGTATGACGACACGGACGGTACGGGCACATATACCTTTAACAATCTGAGATATAAGGACAATACCGGAGTATATCGGGACGGTCTGCTTGAGGGTATGCCGCAGGATGTTACCGTGAGAGTCGGACAGAGCATAGATTATATGGGCATTCCTTATTATCAGTCCCAGCTCAACGAATGGGTACGTACCTTTGCGGAAGCCTTCAACAAGATAGAAGGCAGAGGCTACGATCTGTACGGTGATTACATGGGAGACAGATGCTTCTTTCAGGTGGTGGATGCCGAGGGTACACAGCACGATCTGATGCAGCTGGATGACAGCAGGATCACTACGGTGTCCAACACCGGGACTGACACTATCGGCACGGGCACCAAGAGCAATGGCACATATACATACAACGCCCTTACCGCGAGAAACCTTGTGATAAGCGCAGATATAATCGAGAATCCCGCGAAGATGGCCACCACATATGACAAGGAGGCTTCCAGCTCGGTTGATTCCGCAGACCTTGTAAAGGATCTGTCGACCTTAAAGACGGACAAGAGCAAGATCTCCTTCAGAGGCTCGTCGAGCGCGGAGTTCCTGCAGAGTCTTCTTACGGATATAGCACTTAACAAGCAGAGCGCCAAGACATTTGAGACAAACTTTACGACCATCGGTCAGGTCCTGCAGAATCAGAGATTGTCGGTATCCGGGGTGGATACTGATGAGGAGGCACTCAATCTCGTGAAGTTCCAGCATGCTTACGAGCTGTCGGCAAAGGTCATACAGACCATGACCGAGATGTACGACAGACTGATACTGAATACCGGGGTATAAGAGACTGTAGGTTTTAGGATATAAGGAGAGCACAGTATGAGAATTACCAACAAGATGATGTCCAATAATTCCTTGTCCAATATCAATACCAACAAGGAGTATCTTGACAAGCTGAACAACCAGATGGCGACCGAGAAGAAGCTCACGAGACCCTCGGATGACCCCATCATCGCGGTAAGAGCACTCAGGCTCCGCAGCAATCTGGCTGAGGTGGAGCAATACTACGGCGCGAACGTGCCGGATGCCCAGGCGTGGGTGGATATCACGATGAGCGCTATAGACTCGACAAAGGATATACTTTCGTCCCTGAAGTCATATGCCGATCAGGGTGCCAACGGTACCAATACCGCATCCGACAGGGCAAAGATATATGAAAATATCAACGCACTGAAGAAGCAGGTATATTCAAACGGAAATGTCACGAATGCAGGCCGCAGTGTGTTCACAGGCTACAGGACCGGCGACAGTCTCACCTTCAAGCAGGATACCGAGGCCTTCTACAGGGATATCAAAGATGGTTTTAATGCCGCCGATGTAGTAAGAGCCAGCTATTCCGAGGGCGAGATCTCTATGGACGAGATCAATGCTCTGGCGAACGGCACCGGCACGACTGCCGCAGGCAGAGAGCAGAAAGTAAGGGAGGACGAGGTCAACCGCATCAGACTTTCCTATGATGATCTGGAGCTCGATGCTGCCACGACTACGCTTACCTACAGGCAGTCACTTGTCGGGACGCAGAGTCCGTCTCTCAGCATACCTGTAGAGAAGAGAGATCCGAGTACGGGCGTTATCACTCAGCCGGCAGGCAAAGACCCCGTGACCGGAGTGATATATACCATAAAGGTAACGGATGAGACCGGCACAGAGATAACACTTCATTCGGACAAAGGGTTTACACACCAAAACTCTCCGGTGAGCGATCTTCTGGTAGACGGAGCAGCTGCAGCGGGTGAGATCCTCACGGTTCACAACGACGGTACCATCACTTTCTCGATGCCCGACACTTCCGGTACTGCAGACAGGAAAATATACAATATCTCTGCGGATGGCCGCACCATCACATCATATTACAATGAGACGGATGTGGAGGTAAAGTCGTGTCTGTCCACCGATACGACATTTACAAATGCCGACGGTGCTACAGATGCTGATATCTATTCTTATATGAGATTGAATGCTGCCGGGAGCAGCGATCTCGATACTACGAAAAAGGAAATATATCTTGTGAGAGATACGGGAGAGCTTATTCTGGGATCGGAGATAGCTGCCACCCTTTCACAGCTGCCCGATGTGACCGGAGTGGACACCATTTCCGTCACCTATAATAAGACACGCTTTAATGAAGGTGACCTGCAGCCCCAGCACTATTTTGACTGCAGCGGATATGAGACAGCTGAGGACTACAAGGCAAAAACATCAGAGGTTATATACGATTCGCACAATCAGGCGATCAACTATACCATAGGAACGAATCAGAGCATCCAGATAAACACCTATGCCGAGGATGTTTTTGATACTCAGATCATGCGTGAGATAGATGATATCCTTGCCGCTATAGAAAACATGGATGCTGTACAGGCAAAGGTGAACAGACTCTCGCAGCTCGATGAAGACGCGGGCGGCAATGATGAAAACGTGACAAACCTGCTCAAGGCTGCCAACAAAGAGCTTGATCTCGCAAAGAACAAGCTGCAGTGGACATATGAGGATGCCATTACACAGTTCGACCATTTCTTCGATCAGGCTAACCTTGCGGAGACAGCCTGCGGTACAGTGGAAAACAGACTCAACCTTGTGTCCAACAGGCTTGCGGAAGAGAAGACCACGGTAAAGACTCTCGCATCCGACAATGAGAATGTGGATATCACCAACATAGCCGTGGAGGTAAGTGAGGCAAATCTTGTATACAACGCAGCTCTTATGGCCACCGGCCGGATCAGTCAGCAGACACTCGTAGACTATATTTAAGCAGTACTTTAAAACAGTATATGTGTTATAATCGAAAGGTATCATAAACACATAAATACGATGGAGGTACAAATGAAGGTAAACACTAAGCTTTTCGGCGAGATCAACATTGATGATGACAAGATCATAACCTTTGACGCAGGCATAGTCGGATTTCCCGATCTTACAAAGTTTGCGCTCATGCATGACGATGACGAAAGTGATGACGGCAAGGGTCTGTCCTTCCTGGTATCACTTGATGAGCCTGCATTTGCGATGCCGGTCATCAATCCCCTTTTGGTAAAGGATGACTACAATCCTGTAGTGGAGGACGATTACCTCATTCCGTTGGGAGAGCTCAAAGAAGAGGATATGCTCGTGCTCGTGACCGTGACCGTACCTCATGATATAAGCAAGATGACAGTCAATCTTATGGCACCGTTCATCATAAACGCTTCTACAAGGAAGGCAGTACAGGTAATACTTGATGAGGATGAGGCGTATCCGGTGAAGTATCCCATATATGAGATACTCGCGAAAGCGAAAGAAGAGGCCGAACGAAAGGGGGATAAGTAATGCTTACCCTTTCCAGAAAGAAAAATGAATCACTGATCGTCAGCAATAATATAGAGGTAACGATACTGGATATTAAAGGCGATCAGGTAAAGGTCGGCATATCGGCGCCAAAGGAAGTGCCCATTTACAGGAAGGAAGTTTATCTGCAGATACAGGACTCCAACAAGAACGCTACGTCTGTGGAGGGACTCGCAGGTCTAAAGGATCTGCTTAAATAAAGAGATACAGAGCGATCCGGACATTCCGGAGCACTTGCTGCTGAACATATTTTTTATCCCCGGGAGATTCCCGGGGAAAAATTTTTAAAAAAGCTAAAGTTTTTATAAAAACGTCCGATACATACAATAGACGTATCTGTATGGGCAGATATAAATGGCAGCAAATCAGTTGGACAAGGAGGTAAAACTGTTATGTCAATAGAACCTATCAGCACAGGCATGAGCTATCAGGCAGCAAACACACCGCAGGCAAGACCGGTGGAGCAGGTCGCTACGGAGTCATCCGAAAAGAATATGATCTCTGAGCAGCAGGTAGCCGCAGAGCCTAAGATACAGGAGACACAGGCGACCGCCGAAGACGGAGCTAACGGCGGACAGCAGAGCACCTTTGCCGGAGAGCAGCAGAGGCAGAACACAGAGATCCAGAACGAGAAGGTCAAAAAGGCTGTAGAAGAGCTGAACAAAAAGATGGTGGATCATTCCGAGGCAGTGTTCGGCATACACGAGAAGACCAACCGCGTCACCATCAAGATCGTCGACAAGGAGTCCAAAAAGGTCATAAAGGAGCTCCCTCCCGAGAAGACTCTCGACATGATCGCAAAGGTCTGGGAGATGGCAGGCATACTTGTAGACGAGAAGAAGTAAGGGAATCAAGGGAAGTAAGAACGGAGGGCTAATATCATGTCAAACAGAATGAGGATGTCCGGTATCAATTCCGGCATGGACACGCAGTCCATAGTGGAGCAGCTCGTTCAGGCAAAGAGCACAAAGAAAGAGAATATCAAGAAGGAGCAGACTAAGCTCGGATGGAAGCAGGATGCCTGGAAGTCACTGAATGCCAAGCTCTACAGTCTGTACAGCGATAAATTCGGCACGTTAAAGATGCAGGGTTCCTTCAAGGCTAAAAAGGCAAGCATAGTGGACAGTTCGATAGCGTCTGTTACGGCGGATGGCAGCGCGGTAAACGGCACTCAGACGCTTGCCGTAAAGCAGCTTTCCAAGACGGCCTATATGACCGGAGGCAAGCTTGCCAAAAAGGCGACCGCTGAGACCGTGATAGGTAATTATCTCAGCGCGGATGACAGAAACAAATGGTTTACCGACGGTACCAAATCCCAGATCCCGAAGACTGACGATGAAGGCAATCCGGTATTAGATCCTGACGGCAATCCGGTCATGGAGGACGGAGAAGAGACCTACCAGCCCATAAAATATATTGTAAAGGACGGATCGGGCAATCCTACCGGAAAGGTCGTCGCCATAGCCTACAATATGTCCATGGAGCAGATCGCAGAGCAGTTTTCCAATGCGGGATTTAACGCGAATTTTGATGCGAACACGAACCGTTTCTTCATTTCATCAAAGAAGGACGGCGAAGCGGGCAACTTTACACTTGCCGATGAGCATGGCAATGATGTGCTTAATGGGACGGCTGAACCGGTCAATAATGACAGCTTAAACGGAAGCGGACTTTCGACATACACAAGATCGCGCGCAGTGCTTGAGTCACTCGGGCTCACGGCGCAGGCTGCAGGCGATGGCTTTATTCAGGGTCAGAATGCGAAGATAGTGCTGAATAACGTGGAGTATGAGAGCAATACCAACTCATTCGAGATAAACGGTCTCAACATTACCGCCACCAAGGAGTCCGAGAAGCAAGACGACGGCACTTATGTGACGACGAACATCTCTACAGCTACCGATGTGGACGGCGCATATAACATGATCAAGGATTTTCTCAAACAGTACAATGAGATCATCAATGAGATGGACAAGCTCTATAGCGCAAAGCCTAATAAGGACTATCAGCCGCTTACATCCGAAGAGAAGGATGAGATGTCTGACGAGGAGATCGAGGAGTGGGAGACCAAGATAAAGGATTCGCTGCTTTCACGTGATGATAATCTCCGTACTCTCATAAACACCTTTAAGGAGGGCATGGCGGCTGCCTACAAAACCTCAAGCGGAAAGACCTACAGCCTTTCATCCTTCGGTATCAATACGCTCTCGTACTTTGAAGCGGCAGACAACGAAAAGGGTGCTTACCATATAGACGGAGATTCAGATGATGAGAAGACTAAAGGTAACGATGACAAGCTGAGAGCCATGCTTAGCAACAATCTTGACGATACCATGGATTTCTTCAATAATCTTGCGAAGGATATCTACGGTAAGCTCGGAGATCTGATGACCAGAAGCGACTACAGGAGCTTCAAGAGCCTGTATGATGACAAGGCTCTGCAGACCGAATATGACAACCTGGGCAAAGACCTTAAAGAAGAGGAGCAATATCTTTCCGACTACGAAGACAAATGGTATGACAAGTTTGCGGCTATGGAGAAGGCCATGGAAAAGGTCAACTCCAAGCAGAACGCACTGGCAGGCCTCTTTGGAACCGGCTGACGGTGTATCGCTCAGAGCACTGGGTCGTTTTCCAAATTTAATAATTTTTACATTTGTGGGGTTCAGTTTCTGAACCCCACTGTCGATATATAAAGTGTAAAAATTATTAAATACATCTTATGATGATGGAGGTATCAAGTATGAAGGCAACCGTAGCATATCAGCAGTATAAAAACAGCAAGGTTCTCACAGCTTCTCCCGCAGAGCTCACATTAATGCTTTATGACGGATGCATTAAGTTCTGCAACATGGCTGTCATGGATATAAACGGTAAAGATTTCTATAAAGCAAACAAGAATATCCAGAAGGCCGAGAGGATCATAGGCGAATTCAAGATGACTCTCGATCACAGATATGAAGTTGCAAAAGACTTTGATAATATATATGATTATGTATTAAGAAGGCTTCATGAAGCAAACATGACCAAGGATACGACTATCCTCGATGAGTGTATCACTCACATGAGAAGTCTCAGGGATACATGGAAGGAAGTCATGAAGCGTGCCGGACAGCCCGCTATGCCGGAGGCAGCACAGGCATAATCTTCAGACGGTCATATCCGGCAGTTCCGCTTTGGAGGTAATAAGATGTCGGATGCATATATATCAATGCTCATTGAGAGTCAGGAAAAAAAGCTGGAGCTTTTGGGACAGGCCATAGAGCTTGATAAACAACAAGAAGAAATGATCACAGGCGACTCGCCCGATATAGAGGCACTCAATGCGAACATCACCGCAAAGGGTGCCCTTGTTGATGAATTAAATAAACTGGACGACGGGTTTGACGCGGTCTATGCAAAGGTCAGAGATGAGCTGATAAACAATAAAGAAGCTCACAGGGACGAGATAAGACGGCTGCAGGAGCTGATCAGACAGATAACGGAAAAGATCGCCGAGGTGGAGGCTCTGGAGGCCAGATCCAAGATAAACGTGGACAATTTCCTGAAGAGTCGCAGGAGATCTCTGAAGGACGGCAGGAGCAGCGTAAAAGCCGCAAGTGTTTATTCCACGAATATGAGAAAGGCATATCACACGTCCCCGTATTTTGTTGATAATAAGAAGTAATAGTATTGACCTGAGCATAAAATAATAGCATAATTAGGATGTAAGCAGTTTTTTCACATACGGAATGGTGGTGATCGATATGGTTATTAAGAATGATATAAGCGCGATCAATAATGCAAGGATGCTCCAGATGACAAACAAGGCTCAGGCAAAGACCATGGAGAAGCTGTCATCAGGATACAAGATCAATAAGTCCGCTGATGACGCCTCGGGTCTTTCTATATCCGAGAAGCTCATGAAGCAGATCAACAGCCTGAACAAAGCCATTGACAATGCAAGTGACGGCATGGCAATGACGGATACGGCCGACGGAGCCATGAACGAGGTCGGGGATATGCTTCAGAGACTCAATGATCTGGCTGTCAAGGGCTCGAACGGTACGCTTTCAGACAGTGACAGAGCTGATGTACAGGCAGAGGCGAGTCAGATACTTTCGGATATAGACAGGGTAGGAGGAAGCACCAAGTTTAACGAGCTCTTCCTGCTTAACGGCGATGCGTCCGACATACAGGCAGGTGCGGATAATACCGGATCGAACAGGATCACGGTAAAGCTTGAGCAGATGAATTCCGACACTCTCGGTGTAGGCGGCATTGATTTTTCCACAGCGGAGAAATCAAGGGCATCGCTTGGCAATATCTCGGATGCGATAAAGACTCTTGCGGATCAGAGATCGGGACTCGGAGCAGGATACAACAGGATGGGATCCACCACGAGGAACCTTGCTAACGTATCTGAGAATACCACGGCTGCCCAGTCGAGAGTAAAGGATACCGATATGGCATCAGAGCTTATTAAGCAGAGGAGGAACAAGGTTCAGGCTCAGGCCAATATGGCTCTTATGAGGAGACATCAGGAGGAGAGAAATGCTCAGGCAGGCAGTCTGAACAGCATAGTCTGAGGGCTGTGAGCAGTAACGGTAAAAGCAACTGTCCAAAGCAGCAATACGCATTTGCTGCGGATTGCGTGCGAACACAACAAAATATATCATGGCGGGGCAAGCATCAGAGCAGGCTTTGATGCTTGCTTTTACGTTTACTACGAGAGGTATAGATGAGGTATTATACATTAAAACACAACGGCATAGCTCATGTGGCTGCGGTAAAGGACGCTGACTCTGAAAGAGCCTATATCTTAAGAGCGTATAAGACTATGAACGTACTGCTCTTAAAGGGACATGACGGAAGCATACCGGGGCTTTCGGAGGCGGTAGATCTCTTAGCACCCGGGGTGGAGATACTCTCTCCGATACCACATCCGAGACAGGATGTGATATGTATTGGCATCAATTACGCGGATCATGCGCAGGAGGCCGAAAGCTTCGACAAGGAAGCATTTACGAAGGACAAAGCGGATCCGATATTCTTTTCGAAGAGAGTGAACTATTCGCAGGGCACGGGAGCCGTCATACCCATGCATTCGGATATCTGCGACAGTCTGGACTATGAGACCGAGCTCGGGGTGATCATAGGCAGGGCGGCGAGCAGGGTATCCGCGAAGGACGCTATGGAGTATGTGTTCGGATACACCATAATAAATGATGTGTCCGCGCGCAACCTGCAGACCAGACACAAGCAGTGGTATTTCGGCAAGAGCCTTGACGGATTTACACCCATGGGACCGTGCATCGTGTCAAAGGATGAAATCCCGGGGATACCGGAACTCGATATACGCACCTATGTGAACGGAGAGCTCCGCCAGTCTTCAAATACGGCAAATCTCATAACCGGCATACCCGAGATCATAGAGATACTGTCACAGGGGATGACCCTTGATCCGGGGACAGTCATAGCCACCGGGACGCCCTCCGGGGTGGGCATGGGTATGGAGCCGCCGTGCTTCCTGAAGGACGGAGATGAGATAGTGTCCGAGATAGAGGGGATAGGAAAGCTTGAGAATACCGTTTCAGATATAGAATTTGACAGTAAATAGGAGTATCATAAAGAGGTGATCAACAAACTTACATATCTTGAAAAATTAAAGAAAACTATCCTTGTGGTTGATGATGAATACATCAACAGGGTCATGCTGGGAGAGATTCTCAGTGAAAGATTCAATGTACTCTATGCCGAAAACGGCATAGAGGCACTGGAGATGATGCAGTTTAATGAGAATGTCCTTTCGGCAGTCCTTCTCGATCTGATGATGCCCGTGATGGACGGGTCAAAACTCCTTGATATAATAAAGGAGGATGTCAGATTCCGCCGTATACCCGTCATAGTGCTGACCTCTGAAAAGGGAGCCGAGGTGGAGAGCCTGAGAAGAGGAGCCGCGGACTTTATCACAAAGCCCTATGACGCACCCGAGGTAATAGTCGCGAGGCTTGAGAGGATCATCGAGCTGTCGGAAGACCGTGTGATGATACAGTCCACCGAGAGAGATGAGCTCACGGGTCTTTTTTCAAAATCCTTCTTTTACGAATACGCGCAGCTCATGGATCGTTATCAGAGCAAACGCATCATGGATGCCGTGGTCATTAACATAGACGGATTTCATCTGATCAACGAGATATACGGCAGGGAGCTGGGAGACAGCGTGCTGAAGAGACTGGCGGATATCTCCAGAGACTACGCTCACGAAAATGAGGGTATAGCGGCAAGAGGAAGGGCGGATACGTTTTATCTTTACCTGAACCATCAGGACAGCTATGACCGTCTGGAGGACAGGCTTAAAAACGGCTTCACCGGACTGGCCTCCTCTCATATCAACGTCAGGGTAGGCGTATATGTTTCTCCGGACACGGAGCAGACTATGGAAAACCGCTTTGACAGGGCGAGGCTCGCGTGCAATACTCTCCGCGGCAATTTCCAGCGTACAGTCGCCTTTTTTGATGAGGAGATGCAGCACAATGCCATCTTTTCACAGAGGCTTATATATGATATACATGAAGGTATAGAGCAGAAACAGTTTGAGATCTTCTTCCAGCCCAAGTACGACATACAGCAGGATAAGCCGGTATTAAAAATGGCAGAGGCTCTGATCAGGTGGAGACACCCGGAGTTTGGGATGGTATCGCCCTTTGCGTTTATCACGCTGTTTGAGGAGAACGGGCTTATCAGCAATTTAGACCACTTCGTATGGTCCGAGACTGCGGGATACATACATAAATGGAAAGAAAAATACGGAGTGTCCATACCCGTATCAGTAAATGTATCAAGGATAGACATTTATGATGACAACATCGTGTCCCGTATAGAGAGGCTTGTGAAGGATAACGGGCTGTCTCCGGATGAGCTCCATCTTGAGATCACCGAGTCCGCATATGCGGAAAACGTGGATCAGCTTATCAAAGTGGTGGATACCTTCAGAGACAAAGGCTTTCTTATTGAGCTTGATGATTTCGGAGCAGGCTACTCTTCCCTGAACATGCTTGCCAATCTTCCGATAGACGTGCTCAAGATGGACATGAAGTTCATGCAGGGTGTGACTAAGGATGAAAAGAGCAGGCGCATGGTACAGATCATCATGGAGATAGCCGATTTCCTGAATGTACCCGTGGTGGCCGAGGGCGTGGAGACCGCGGAGCAGTACAGATTGCTTAAGGAGATGGGGTGTCAGTATATACAGGGGTATTACTTCTCCAAGCCGCTTCCGGCTTCGGAGTTTGAAGAACTTATAATAAAGGAGTATCAGCATGCTTACACTTGACAAGTTAAAGGAGTACGGAGCGGATACGGAGGATGCTCTCGTAAGGTGCATGGGCAATGAAGACTTCTATCTTATGCTTGTGGGCAAAGCAATCGAGGATTCGAACTTCGAGAACCTCAGAGCCGCGATAGAGACAAAGGACTATGACACCGCGTTTTCTTCGGCACATGCTCTCAAGGGAATAGTATCCAATCTGTCGCTCACCCCGCTCTTAAAGCCGGTCGTAGAGATCACGGAGCTCTTAAGGAGCAGGGCGGATACTGACTACACGGAGCTGCTCGCCGATATAGACAAGCAAAAGTCAAAGCTTGAGGGACTGAAATCCTGAAATACGCGGCATTGCCTTGAAAAAACCGCATATATGGATATATAATATTCAGATTAACGGATATTAAACACGGAGGTTAAGTAAATGGGAAATAATGAAAAGCCGCAGGGCGGGTGGCGTACCAACAAGTGGTGCAGGGCTGCCATACCCGCACTCCTGCTTCACTGCAGTATAGGTACAGTATATTGTTGGTCGGTCTTCAGTCAGGAGATAGCTGATTATATAGGACACGAGAAATCCAGCGTGGAATGGGCATTCAGCTTTGCGATCTTCTTCCTCGGAATGTCGGCGGCTTTTCTCGGAAACATCGTTGAAAGGGATATACACAAGTCTTCTCTTATAGCGACGATATGCTTTTCCGCAGGCATGATCCTTACGGGATTTTTCATTTACTACGGAGGCAGTCATAAAGGGAGCATACTTGCTCTTGCAGGCATCTTCATCAGCTACGGTTTTATAATGGGTGTGGGACTCGGTACCGGATATCTTTCACCTGTCAAGACGCTGATGCTCTGGTTCCAGGACAGCAAGGGTCTTGCGACCGGACTGGCAGTAGCCGGATTCGGAGCAGCCAAGGCTATAGCGAGCCCCATCATGACATCCATACTAAATGCGTCCGAGGGTGGGGTGTATAAGATGTTCTGGATACTCGGAGTCGTGTACTTTATCATGATGTTCTGCGGACATCTGCTCCTTGCGAAGCCTGCAGACTGGCATGAGCCGAGTGCCGATGAGAAGAAGCCAAGCACATGGGAAGTGATAAAGACAAAGCCTATCACAAACTACATCGGCATTTGGGTAATGTTCTATATAAACATCACCTGCGGACTGGCTCTGATATCTCAGGAAAAGCCGATCGTAAAGTGTATAGGTCTCGTCGGTAT